>CANGZO010000030.1 GCA_947458305.1 Comamonadaceae bacterium | reverse complement strand
TGGACCGATTCGCTCAACACGGGCGACGCCCGCATGGACGACACGCACCACGAGTTCATGGCCATGGTGAATCAAATTTTGGCCACGCCCGAAGAGGAGCAACTGCCCGTCTACCAAGCGTTTTTGAAGCACACTGTCGAACACTTCGCCCAAGAAGAGCGCTGGATGCTGGCCACTGGTTTCTCGGCCGACAACTGCCACGCCGAACACCACGCCACGATCTTGGAGACCATGCGCGTGGTGGAGGCCCATTACCTGGACACCGACAAACAAATCATCACCCGCATGGCCGAAGCCTTGATCGAATGGTTTCCTGGCCACGCCGCCAGCATGGACGCAGGCTTGGCCGCGCACCTCAAGTCAGTGGGTTTTGACAGCGTGACCGAAACCCTGGCCGACCCCTCGGCCATCAAAAATGTGACCATGTCGGGTTGTGGCAGCGTCAGCTGCAGTTAAAGCGCCTCTACAAACACGAACACCCCACAAAAGACCTGAGCACCTGAAATGGAGCTGGGCTGATGTGGCTACAGCCACATCAGCCCAGCGTTTGAAAATGACGATGACCCTCAATCGATTTTGATGTTGGCCGCCTTGATGACTTGGGCCCATTTGTCGATTTCTGCCCTCTGAAAGCTCAGCACCTGCTCAGGCGTCATGACCGATGGCTGCATGCCCAAGCCCTTGATGCGTTCTTGCATCTCGGCAGATTGAATGATCTTGAGGATCTCGGCGTGCAACCTGTCCACAATGGCTTTGGGCGTACCCGCTGGCGCAAACAAAGCTTGCCAGGAGACCACTTCAAAGCCTTGTGTACCGGGCCAACCGGATTCGGCCACGGTGGGCACGTCGGTGAAAGCGTCCGTCAACCTTCTCGACGAAGTGACTGCCAGCGCCCGCAGCTTGCCACTTTGGATATGCGCCCCCGCCACCACCGTGGTGTCGAACATGAAGTCCACTTGTCCGGCCATCACATCTTGGATAGCGGGCGCACTGCCTTTGTAGGGGACATGGGTGAACTTCACATCGCCTCTGAACGCCAACAACTCTTGCGCCAAATGCTGCGAGGTGCCGTTGCCCGCCGATGCGCCTGTCAGTTTGCCCGGATTGGCCTTGGCCGCCGTCATCAAATCACGCAGCGTTTTGTAGGGGCTGTTGGCGGCCACCACCAACACCACAGGGTTGGTGCCATACAGATAAACCGGCGTGAAGGACTTGATTGGGTCGTAGCCCAGCTTGGGGTACAGGCTCACATTGATCGCGTGCGAGCTGATGGTGCCGCCCAGCAAATGGTGGCCATCTGCTGGGGCGCGGGCCGCCACTTCAGAACCCACACTGCCGCCTGCACCGCCTCTGTTTTCAATCACCAAGGTGGTACCCAACGCAGGGCCCAATTTTTGAGAAACCAGACGCGCCAGGATATCGGTCGTCCCACCTGCCGGGAAAGCCACCAAATAATTGATCGGCTTTGAGGGCCAAGGCGCTGCTTGGCTGAAGGCCGTTGGGGCCATCAGGCCAGCGGCGCAAGCCACTGAAGTTTGCAGAAAATGTCGACGCTGAGTCATGGGGGTCTCCTGGTTGATGTTTTAGGTGATGGGGGCCGGATTGAAAAGCACCAAGGCGTTGTGCAGCTTCCAATGTTCGGCCCAGGTTTGACGGCCGCTGGACACGTCCAGCAGCATGCGGAAAAGTTCCCAGCCGGCTTCTTCGATGGTGATCTCACCGTCGGCAATGCGCCCGGCGTTCATGTCCATCAGATCGTGCCAGCGGCGAGCCAGGTCGGTGCGCGTGGCCACCTTGACCACGGGACAAGCCTGCAAGCCATAAGGCGTGCCGCGCCCGGTGGTGAACACATGCACGTTCATGCCGGCAGCCAGTTGCAGCGTGCCGCAAATGAAGTCGCTCGCGGGGGTTGCGGCAAAGACCAAGCCCTTTTGGTCGGCCTTGAGCTTGTCGCCCGGCGCCAGCACGCTGGCAATGGCTGCGCTGCCGCTCTTGATGATCGAGCCCATGGCTTTTTCGGCGATGTTGGACAGCCCACCCGCCTTGTTGCCCGGCGTGGTGTTGGCGGTGCGGTCCACCCGGCCGCGTTCCAAATAATGGTCGTACCAGCCCAACTCCCGAACAATGTCTTGGGCCACTTGGGGTGTGGCCGCACGGCTGGTGAGTTGCTCGACCGCATCGCGCACTTCGGTGTTCTCCGAAAACATCACGGTGCCGCCAGCGCGCACGATGAGGTCGGCCATGAAGCCCACCGCCGGGTTGGCGGTCACACCCGAAAACGCATCACTGCCGCCACATTGCACCCCCACCACCAAAGCGCTGGCGGGCACGGTCTGGCGACGGCGTGCGTTCAAGCGCTCCAGGTGCGGGCGGGCGCTTTGCACGATGTGATCGACCATGGACATGAAGCCCACATGCGCATCGTCTTGCAAGCACACCAGGTCTGGCCCTTGGTCTTTCTCTCGGCCGTCATGAATCGGGAAGCTGCCGGGGGGCAGCAAACGATCGGGCTGCAGCTTTTCGCAGCCCAAGCTCACCACCATCACCTCGCCGCCAAAATTCGGGTTCAGGCTGATGTGGCGCAAGGTGCGGATCGGGATCTCGGCACCCGGCGCGTCAATCGCCACACCACAACCGTAGCTGTGCTCCAGACCCACCACACCATCGACATTCGGAAACAGCGGCAACAACTCGCGCTCGATGCGCTCCACCGCGATCTTGACCACACCCGCCACACATTGCACCGTGGTGGTCAGCGCCAGCAAGTTGCGGGTGCCCACCGAGCCATCGGCATTCACATAACCCTCGAAGCTGTAACCCTCCAGCGCATCCTGCGGCGCGGGCTTGACGGTCGCCATGGGCAGGCCCTGCAGCTCTCGCGCAGACGGGATGTCGAGCAAACGTTCATGCACCCAGCTGCCTGCGGGGATGTCTTGCCGGGTATAACCGACCGGCACGTTGTAGCGCATGACGGCCTGGCCTTTGGCCAAGTCACACAAAGCCAATTTGTGGCCCTGCGGCACTTTGTCGAGGAGCACCAAGCCTTCGGCCACCCCTGCAGGCATGACGGTGCCCGCGGGCAGCCCGCCATCGTTGGCGACGATGGCCACGTTGTCGGCGGCATGCATGCGAATCGCCAAAGGCGGACGGTTAGAACTCAAGGGTGGATCTCAATGAATCGGACAACGAAACATGACAACAGATCTGTGCGGGTGGGGTTCTGATACATTGCCACCGTGAGCTCGGCGTGATCTGTTGTCGTACAAGTTGATTATGCAAACTCACATCCAAGCAGACATGCGTACTTACCCGATGAACAGCCAAGCCAGCTCACCCGAAAAGCGTAAAACGCGCAGCCTGACCTTTGAATTGGTGGAGCAACTCAGCGCCGAAATTCAAAAAGGAACCCTGATCAGCGGACAGAAATTGCCCACCGAGGCCGCCATCATGGTGCGCTTTGGCGTGAGCCGAACCGTGGTCAGAGAGGCCATCTCCAAGCTCCAAGCAGGCGGCTTGGTTCAAACCCGGCATGGCATTGGCACCTTTGTGCTGGCACAAACGGACACCCCCGCCTTTCGGGTCAACCCAAATCAGTTGAGCACTTTGCACGATGTGATCGCCCTGCTGGAGTTACGCATCAGCGTGGAGACAGAAGCCTCCGCCCTCGCGGCTGTGAGGCGCACAGACAGCAATCTGCAGGTCATGCAAGAAGCCATGATCGCGTTCTCTCATGCCATCGAAGAGGGGCGCGATGCCGTCGCTGCCGATTTTCAGTTTCACCACGAAATTGCCCGCGCCACGCAAAACACCCACTTTGCCGACATGATGAACTCCCTGGGCGCGCAGTCAATTCCCCGGGCCCGCCTGCAAACCTCACAGACTCTGGATGCCGACCGATTGGCCTACCTCCGACGCGTCCACCAGGAGCATGAAAGCATCCTGAATGCCATCACGGCGCAAGATGCCGAATCGGCCCGCGCAGCCATGCGCACGCACCTGTCCAACAGCCGCGATCGGCACAAAAAAGGCTTGTCGAGTCACCACTGACACCCCGGCTCAGGGTTTGCACGATGGGTCGGCGCGCAACACAGTTGTACGATGTCTTATTCATCCACCGTCTTGTTTGCCATGCAACACTCCTCCCCAACTCCAGTTATCACCCGCATGCAGGTGATTCCCGTGGCGGGCCACGACGGCATGCTGCTCAACCTGAGCGGCGCTCACGGTCCGTTTTTCACCCGCAACATCGTCATCCTGACCGACTCGTCGGGCCACACTGGTCTGGGCGAAGTGCCCGGCGGCGAAAAAATCCGCCAAACCCTCGAAGACGCCCGCCCCCTGATCGAAGGGCAGCCCATAGGGGACTACAACCGCCTGCTCAATGCCATGCGCCAGCAATTTGCCGACCGCGACAGCGGCGGCCGGGGCAACCAAACCTTTGACCTGCGCATCACCATCCACGCCGTCACCGCGGTCGAAAGCGCCCTGCTGGATTTGCTGGGCCAGCACTTGAACGTTCCCGTGTGCGCCCTGCTGGGCCAAGGTCAGCAGCGCACGCGTGTGCAAATGCTGGGCTATCTGTTTTATGTGGGTGACCGCAACCAAACAGACCTCGCGTACAAGAGCGAGCCCGACCAGGCCAATGACTGGCTGCGCCTGCGCCACGAAAAAGCCATGACCGCCGAAGCCGTGGTGCGCCTGGCCGAAGCAGCGCAGGCCCGCTACGGCTTTCAGGACTTCAAGCTCAAAGGTGGCGTGTTGCGTGGTGAAGAAGAAGTCGAAGCCATCGTCGCTCTGCACGAGCGCTTTCCCAAGGCGCGCATCACGCTCGACCCCAACGGCGGCTGGCTGCTCAAAGACGCCATTCGCCTCTTGCGCGACCACCGCAGCACCATGGCCTATGCCGAAGACCCCTGCGGAGCCGAAGGCGTGTTTTCGGGCCGCGAGGTCATGGCCGAATTCCGACGCGCCACGGGCTTGCTGACGGCAACCAACATGGTGGCCACCGACTGGCGCGAGATGGCGCACAGCATCCAACTGCAGTCGGTCGACATTCCCCTGGCGGACCCGCATTTTTGGACGCTGCAAGGCTCGGTGCGCGTGGCGCAGTTGTGCCAGATGTACGACCTGACCTGGGGCTCGCACTCCAACAACCACTTTGACATTTCGCTGGCCATGTTCACGCATTGCGCCGCTGCCGCCCCCGGCAAAGTTACCGCCATCGACACGCACTGGATCTGGCAAGACGGCCAGTTCCTCACCCAAAACCCGCTGCAAATCAAAGACGGCTACGTCGATGTGCCTGCCAAACCCGGCTTGGGCATCGAGGTCGACATGGGCGCGGTGATGAAAGCCCACCAGCTGTACCAGCAACACGGTCTGGGCGCACGCGATGACGCCATCGCCATGCAGTACCTGATCCCTGGCTGGAAGTTCAACCACAAGATGCCTTGCATGGTGCGCTGAACACTTTTTGCGTGCCATTCCCCCACATTCACCCTCAGAGGAACCACCCCATGGACATGCCCATCAACCATTTCAAACACGCCATCCAGTCCGGTCAAAAGCAGATCGGCCTGTGGTCGCACCTGTGCAGCAACATCAGCACCGAAATCCTGGCGCACTGCGGCTTTGACTGGCTGCTGCTGGACATGGAGCACTCACCCAACGACCTGACGGAAATCGTGTCGCAGTTGCAAGCCATGAAGGGCAGTCCCACCACGCCCATAGTGCGCCCACCGTGGAACGACATGGTGACCTTCAAGCGCTTGCTCGATGTCGGCGTGCAAACCCTGTTGGTGCCCTACATCCAGACCGAAGAAGAAGCCCAACAAGCGGTGTCCTACACCCGCTACCCGCCCCACGGTGTGCGCGGCTATGCGGGTGCGCCCCGCGCCAGCCACTACGGCCGCGTCAAAGGCTATGCCCAGCACAGCAGCGAAGAAATTTGCGTGTTGCTGCAGGTCGAAACCGTGCAGGGCCTGCAAAACATCGAAGCCATTGCCAACGTGGATGGCGTGGACGGCGTGTTCATCGGCCCCGGCGACTTGTCGGCAGCGCTGGGCCACTTGGGCAACCCGAAACACCCGGATGTACTGAAAGTCATTGACGCGTCCATCGCCCGCATCAAGGCCTGCGGCAAAGCGGCGGGCATCCTCACGGGCGACGAAGCCCTGGCCAAGCACTACGTAGAACAAGGCTGTCTGTTTGTGGCTGTGGGTGCCGACCAGAACGTGCTGCGCGACAGTGCCACGGCACTGGCTGGCCGTTTCAAATCCTAAACAGAACACAAGACATGCTGACCACCCCCGCTTCCACCATGCGATTCCCCCGCTTGCTGCTCACGGGCGCGGGCGGCAACCTGGGGCAAGTGTTGCGCCCTCGCCTGAAAGCCTACTGCGATGTGCTGCGCGTCAGCCACCGCCGCGAGCTCGAACCTGCAACGGCCGGAGAGGAAGTCCAACTCGCCTCCCTGGAAGACAAGGACCAGATGATGGCCTTGCTCGATGGCGTCAGCGCCGTGGTGCACATGGGCGGCGTCTCGACCGAACAGCCTTGGGACCCGATTTTGGCGGGCAACATTGTGGGCATGGTCAACTTGTACGAAGCCGCACGCCTCAAAGGTGTCAAGCGCATCGTGTTTGCCAGCTCCAACCATGTCACGGGTTTTTACCGACAGGACGAAGTCGTCAACACCCGCATGCCGCCCAAACCCGACGGGTTTTACGGACTGTCCAAAGCCTTTGGCGAAGACCTGGCCCAGCTCTACTGGGACCGCTGAGGCATCGAAACGGTGAGCCTGCGCATTGGCTCCTCTTTCACAGAGCCGCGCGACCGGCGCATGCTGGCCACCTACCTCAGCTACGACGACTTGGAACGCTTGGTGGTGGCCGCCCTCACCGCCCCCATCGTGGGCCACAGCATCATCTACGGCATGTCGGACAACCAGACCACCTGGTGGGACAACACGCACGCCAAACACATCGGCTACCGCCCACTGGATTCGTCCGATGTGTTCCGCCCGGCCGTTGAAGCCCGTCAGCAAACCATCGACAAGAATGATCCAGCCGCGATTTACCAAGGCGGCGCGTTCGTCAAGGCCACGCCCTACGGCTGAGTTCACGGCCCACAAGAAATTTCAAAGGGTCTGTCCCAAGTTTCACAGCGCCCAGCAAGTCCTGCGGCTACGATGGGCGACTTTCAAAAATCGCTCTACCCCCAGCAGGAGACAAAAAATGCCCGTGATCACCACCATCGAAGACCTGCGCGTTCTGGCCGAAAAACGCGTGCCGCGCATGTTCTACGACTACGCCGACAGCGGCTCTTGGACCGAGGGCACCTACCGCGCCAACGAAGACGATTTCCAAAAGATCAAGCTGCGCCAGCGCGTGGCCGTCAACATGGAAAACCGCACCACCGCCACCAAGATGGTCGGCATCGACACCAAGATGCCCGTGTGCATCGCCCCCGTGGGCCTGACAGGCATGCAGCATGCCGACGGCGAAATGCACGCCGCCATGGCCGCCAAAAAATTCGGCATCCCCTTCACGCTGTCGACCATGAGCATCTGCTCGATTGAAGACATCGCGGCCCACACGCAAGCACCGTTTTGGTTTCAGCTGTACATGATGCGTGACCGCGAAGCCATGGCCCGCATGATCGACCGCTGCAAAGCCGCCAATGTGAGCGCCATGGTGCTCACACTCGATTTGCAGGTGATCGGTCAGCGCCACAAAGACCTGAAAAACGGCCTGACCGCGCCACCCCGCCCCACCATTGCCAACATCATCAACCTGATGACCAAGCCCCGCTGGTGTTTGGGCATGGCCGGTACCAAGCGCCACACCTTTGGCAACCTGGTCGGCCACGTCAAAGCCGTGAGCAACATGAAGTCGCTCGCCTCATGGACCAACGAGCAGTTTGACCCGACCCTCAATTGGGAAGACATCGCCTGGGTCAAAAAGCAATGGGGTGGCAAGCTGATCTTGAAGGGCATCATGGACGTGGAAGACGCCAAGCTGGCTGTGGCCAGCGGTGCCGACGCGATTGTGGTCAGCAACCACGGCGGTCGCCAGCTCGACGGCGCGCCCAGCAGCATCGAAGCACTGCCCGCCATTGTGGCCGCTGTGGGCAGCCAGATTGAAGTTTGGATGGACGGCGGCATCCGCTCTGGCCAAGACGTGCTCAAGGCCTGGGCGCTGGGCGCCAAAGGCACCATGATCGGCCGCGCCATGGCCTATGGCTTGGGCGCCATGGGCGAAGCGGGCGTGACCAAAGCCCTGCAGATCATCCACAAAGAGCTGGACATCACCATGGCCTTTTGCGGCCACACCGACATCCAGAACGTCAACACCAACATCTTGCTGCCGGGCACCTTTCCGAAGGCCTGAATAAAGGCTTCAGGGCCTGCCACCCACGCTATGCTTGCTGGGTGATCACCGCCCCTATTGCTCACCCCGTGCGCCGCATTGCCCACCTCGACATGGACGCGTTTTACGCGTCGTGCGAGTTGCTGCGCTACCCGCAGCTCAAGGGCCTGCCCGTGGTCATTGGCGGCGGCAGGCGAAAAGAAGATGACCTGCTAAGCAAGCTGCAAACGGCCTACCCCGACCACGAGTGGACCGAAGAGACGTTTGCCGAGCGGCTGGACCGCATTCCGGTGGACTTTTTTCCGCGCATTGAGGGCTACACCGGGCGCGGCGTGATCACCACCGCCACCTATGCGGCGCGGCAGTTCGGCATCGGCTCGGCCATGGGCCTGATGAAAGCCGCCAAGCTCTGCCCGCAGGCTATTCTTTTGCCCGTGGACTTTGAGCGGTACCGGCACTTTTCGCGCACCTTCAAAAGCACCATCACCGACATCGCGCCCGTCATGCAGGACCGGGGCGTGGACGAGGTCTACATCGACTTCACCGAGGTGCCCGGCGGCCAGCGTGAAGGCGGGCGCGTGCTGGCGCGGCTGATCCAGAAAAGCATTTTTGAAGCCACTGGGCTCACCTGCTCGGTGGGCGTGGCGCCCAACAAGCTGATCGCCAAAATGGCCAGCGAGTTCAACAAACCCAATGGCATATCCATCGTGCACGAAGCCGACCTGCAAACCCACATCTGGCCGCTGGCCTGCCGCAAGATCAACGGTGTGGGCCCCAAGGCCGATGAAAAGCTCAAGGGCTTTGGCATCCACACGATTGGCGATTTGGCGGCGCGTGAGCTGCCTTGGCTGATTGAAAACTTTGGCAAAAGCTATGGCGCATGGCTTCACGAAGCGGCTTGGGGGCGTGATGACCGTCCGGTGGAAACTGAGAGCGAACCCGTGAGCATGAGCCGCGAAACCACCTTTGAGCGCGACCTTCACGCCGTGCGCGACCGCGAAGAACTCGGAGCCGTCTTCACCCGGCTGTGCCAGCAGGTGGCGGCCGATCTACAACGCAAAGGCTACGAAGGCAAAACCATCGGCATCAAGCTGCGGTATGACAATTTTCAGGCCGTGACACGCGACCAGACCCTGACCGAATACACCGCCGATGCCAAACACATCCGACAGATCGCAGGCCAATGCCTCAAAAGGGTCGACCTGTCACGCCGCATACGGCTGTTGGGTGTGCGGGTGGGCTCCCTGGTCAAAGCCGGGACAGAGACAGATGTGGTGAGCCACCCCATGAAGGCCGAAGAGCCGGGACATGAATGGCAAACGCAGCTTCTTTTCACCGACGACTGATGGTCGCGGTGCATCTCAGTGGCTATGCAATTTCTCTTGCAGCCAAACCTTGATGAGTGATTGGTAAGGCACATCACGGGCGTTGGCCGCCACCTTGATGCTGTCCAGCAAATGCTGGGGCAGTCGCAATGAAATGGTCTTGGTGGTGGGACGCAAGTTGGGCAACTTGACCTTTTGCGCCTTGGTCCAGTCCACCTGCGCAGTGGAGTCGTGCGTCTCCCAATAGGCGCGCTCCTGGGCCTCTGTTTTGAATTTCGGAATCGGTTCTTTAGCTGTCTGCTTGCTCATAAACACTGCGCTCCTTTCTGTGCATGTCCCGCGCTGAAATCACGCGAATCAACTCGCCCGCTCGGCGCAGAGTGAAGGTGATGTGCAATCGTCGCCCTTCATCCGTCGCACCCAGTGCATGTAGTCGAGCCTCACTCTGGCTGTGTGCAACGTCGTCCAATAAAAGCAAGGGCGAGTTAAAGAAAACTTGCTCGGCCTCGGCCATGCTGACCCCATGCTTGTCATTTTTTCGCTCGTTGCCCGCATCCCATTCAAAACCGACAATGGTTGAAAGATCAATCATGTTTTGTATATTACTATCATTTACACAACTTGGCGAATCTGACCAGACAAGGTCAAAACCGTGACAGCAACGCACGCGACCAACCGCTACATTGCCTTGAGGAGATAACCATGGACAAACTCAACTGCTTTTCTTTGACGACTGAGGGCCACGTTGCCCACCTGGTGATGAACCGCCCCGAGGCGATGAACACCATGCACCCGACGTTTTGGCGCGAGCTGCACGAGGTGCTGACCGACATCCACAAAGCGGGAACCGCCCGGGCGCTGGTGATCTCGAGCACGGGCAAACACTTCAGCGCGGGCATGGACCTGCAGACCTTTGGCAGCGCCATCCAAATGGACGACAGCAGCGCCGAAGGCCGCTCGGCCGTGTACGACCTGCTGACCGACATGCAGCACACTTTCACCCTGCTCGAAGAACTGCGCATCCCGGTGATCGCGGCCATTCATGGCGGCTGCATTGGCGGCGCGGTGGACATGGTGACCGCCTGCTGCATGCGCTACGCCTCGGCCGACGCATTTTTCTGCATCCAAGAAATCAACATCGGCATGGTGGCCGACGTGGGCACGCTGCAACGCTTGCCCAAGCTGCTGCCCATGGCGCTGGTCAAAGAGCTGGCCTACACGGGCAGGCGCCTGGGCGCCGACAAAGCGCTGGCCCACGGCCTGGTCAACGAGGTGCTGCCCACCCACGAGGCTACCGTGGCCGCCGCCTTGCAAGCGGCCAAAGAAATCGCCAGCAAACCGCCCGTGGCCATCTGGGGCACCAAGCAAGTGCTGCACTACGCCCGCGACCACAGCACCGAAGACAGCCTGCGCCACATGGGCTGGCTGCAAGGCGCAATCTGGAGCAACGCCAACGTGCGCGAAGCCATCAGCGCCATGCAACAAAAACGCGAGGCCAAGTTTGCACCGCTGCCGCCGCTCAAGGGATTTCGGGAATTTGGATGATGCTCTGAAGTGAAAATCTTCCACAACACCCGCCACGCCCAACACGCAGGCCGTCAGGAAATGTTCCGGGGCCGCTTGGTCGATTGCCACGAAGTACCGCAGCGCTTGCAGCATGTGCTGGATGAACTGGTGCGGCGGCCTGTGGGCACGCTGGTGCAGCCCGCAGCCGACCTGCCTCTGGACGAGGCTTTGCTGCGGGTGCACAGCGCCGACTATCTGGACTTTTTGACCCATGCTTGGCGCGACTGGGTGGCGCTGGACCCGACCAATGCCGAGCGAGACGCCCTGCCCTCGGTCTGGCCGCTGGCCGCACAGCACGGCTTTCGCACCGATGCACCGCCGCTCAACTTGGCGGCGCGGCTGGGGCAATACGCGTTTGACTCGGGCACGCCCTTGATGGCGGGCAGCTGGGCCGCCGCACGCGAGGGCGCGGCCTGTGCACTGGCAGCCGCGCAATCTGTGCTGGGTGGCGATCGTTTTGCCATGGCACTGACCCGCCCACCGGGCCACCATGCAGGCCCCAACTACATGGGCGGTTATTGCTTCATCAACAACGCCGCCGTGGCCGCGCAGGCCCTGCGTGACGGCGGGCTGCAGCGCGTGGCCGTGCTGGATGTGGACTACCACCACGGCAACGGCACACAAACTTGTTTTTACGAGCGCAGCGATGTGTTCACCGCGTCCATCCACGGCGATCCGCGTACCGAATACCCCTTCTTTTTGGGCCATGCCGACGAGCGCGGTGCGGGCGCAGGTGAGGGCTTTAACCTGAACCTGCCGTTGCCACGCGGCACCGGGTTTGAAGTCTGGTGGGCCACGCTGCAAACCGCCATGCAAGCCGTGAGCGACTTTGCACCGCAGGCGCTGGTGGTGCCGCTGGGGCTGGACACGTTTGAGGGCGACCCGATCTCGGGCTTCAAGTTGCGCAGTGCGGATTACCTGCAGGTCGGCCGAGCGATAGCGCAATTGGGTTTGCCGACGGTGCTCACGCTCGAAGGTGGCTACGCTGCGGCAGATTTGGGTGTGAACACGGTGAATGTGCTCGAAGGCCTTGTCCACTGATCAGCCTTGGTTGGGTCATATCGTGTCGAGCGCCCATGACCGCATCGGGTGACCAACCCAATCCGGTCAAAAAAGACTTGGCACCCTCTTCTCCACGATGGCCATCACGGATTCAGGTTAGCTTGGCCATTTCATGCGCTGTCCGGTAGCCCCCCACTCCCTTCACATTAGCCAGCAATTCCCCAAAAAACGGATGCCTGCAAAGCGTGGACGAGTCGCCCACCAGCAGCAGCTTGCGCCGTGCGCGGGTCATGCCCACGTTCATGCGGCGGATGTCAGACAGAAAGCCGATCTCGCCTTGGGGGTTGCTGCGCGTCAAGGTGATGGCAATGATGTCGCGCTCTTGGCCCTGAAACGAATCGACGGTGCCCACGCTGAGCCTGCGTTGCAGCAGCAAACCATTCAGCACTTCGCTGTCTTCGATGGCGTCTTTCAAATAGTTGATTTGGGCGCGGTACGGCGCGATGACGCCAATGGTCAGCGGGCGCTGGTCTGGCGCGGTGGGCTCACCCAGCGCCAGCAGCTGCGCCAGGCGCTCCAGCAGCAAGTGGGCTTCTTCGGGGTTGGCGGTTGAACGGCTCTCAGGAATGGTCAGTTCTTGGTAGCCGCAGCCCGCCGTGTCGATGAATTCCACGGGCAGGTCGGGTGCAAAGCGCGGGTCATACGCGGCCAAGTCGGCATGGCGCACGCTGGGGTGTGCCACCAGCTGGCCGCCATAAAACTTCTCGGAGCTGAAGCCCATGATGTGCGCGTGCATGCGGTATTGCACCTTCAGCATGCGGGCCGTGTTGGGTTGGCGCTGGATGCACTTTTCAAACAGGGTTTCGCGCAGGCCTTCGCGGGCGGCTTTTTCGCTTTTCACCGTGGGCGGCAGCTGGTGGTGGTCGCCCGCCAACACCAGGCGCTGGCCCTTGGCAATGGGAATCCAGCAGCCTGGCTCCAAGGCCTGGGCGGCTTCGTCGATGAAGACGGTCTCAAAGCCCAGGTGGCGAATGGCGCGGTGGCTGGCGCCCACCAGCGTGCAGGTGATGACTTGCACCGATTCGAGCACGTCCTCGGTCATGAAGCGCTCCAAATCGTCGGCGGCTTGGCGCAGCGTGCGGGCTTCTTCGCGCAGCCATAGGCGGCGCTGTCGCTCTTCAAAACCAAAATTGCGCACGCGTTCGCTGGCAGCCTCTCGGTGCTGTTCAGCGGTTTGGCGCATCGCGTGCATCTTGGCGTAGCTGGCGTGGGCCATCACCCCGGCGTCCAGCGTGTGCTTGAGCAGCAGGTCCGACACGCGGCTGGGGTTGCCCAGGCGGATCACATTCACACCACGTTCGGCCAGCTTTTCGGTCAGCAGGTCCACGGCGGTGTTGGAGGGGGCGCACACCAGCACGCGCCGCTCACGCCGGATGGTTTCCAAAATGGCTTGCACCAACGTGGTGGTTTTGCCCGTGCCGGGCGGGCCGTGGATGATGGCCACGTCTTGCGCCGTGACCACATGGCGCACAGCGGCCAGCTGCGAGTCGTTGAGCGCACTGGGGTAAAACAGGTC
>CANGZO010000029.1 GCA_947458305.1 Comamonadaceae bacterium | reverse complement strand
TTGGGGTGAAAGGGCGGGTCAAACCAGAACCAGCGCTCGGCGGGGTAGTCGGCCTTCATGATCACGTCGGCAATCAAAAAGCGGTCCTGGAACACGCGGCCTTCGATGTCCAAGCCCAGATGGCGTCGGATCGGGCTGCGTGCGCCATCGGCGACCACCAGCCAGTCGGCCTCGATGTCGAAAGTACCCTCTGGCGTTTCTACGGTGAGTGTGGCGTGGTCGTCATGGGGTGTGACTGCGGTGACCTTGTGCTGCCAGCGGATGTCGGCACCCAGTTCGAGTGCGCGTGCAATCAGCATCTCCTCGACGTGGTACTGCTGCAGGTTGATCATGCCGGGGCGCTTGTGGCCCGCATCGGGCACCAGGTTGAACTGGTAGACCTCGTCTTCTTCCAAAAAAGTGCGCCCGATGTTCCAGCTCACGCCCAAGCCGCAAGCTTCATTGGCAATGCCCAAGCGGTCCAGAATTTCGAGCGAGCGCTTGGCATAGCACACCGCCCGCGAACCGATCGACACGGTCTTGTCGTCGTCGAGCACCAGCACGCTCAGGCCTTGCAAGCGCGCATCGATGGCGGCAGCCAGGCCCACCGGCCCTGCGCCAATCACGATCAGTGGTTTGCGCTGCGGCGGCGTGGCGATCAGGTCGGCAGGCGACTTGTAGGGATAAATCGGGTTGACGTAAGCACCCATGTGAAGAGCTCCAAATTGGTCAAAAAGCACCCTGCGGTGCCCAGGCCGTAATTTACCATTGATAAATCAATTTACCTAAACGTAATTTACAAGAGGCTGTTCGGGCATGGCAATGCCCTGATGCGCTGACATGACAGTGCCTCAGGTTGGAGGTCTGTATGCTGGCGTTTGTTTTTTGTATGACAAGCCCATGAGCACACACTTCACCCCCGTCTCCAGCGGCGCTCGCCTGTCCGACCAAGTGGCCTCACAACTGATGGCCGAGATCGAACAAGGCCGATTGGCACCAGGCGCCAAGTTGCCCACTGAAGCCAATTTGGCCGATCAGTTTCGGGTCAGCCGCACCGTGGTCCGAGAGGCGGTGTCTCGCCTCAAGTCGCTGGGCTTGGTGGATTCACGCCAAGGCAGCGGGGTGTTTGTCAAACTGGAATTGCCCCTTCCCGCTTTGCATTTCGAAGCCCAACATGCCGCTTCGCAAGATGCGGTGGTCCAGATGGTGGAGGTGCGCCGCGCTCTGGAGGCCGAGGTGGCCGCTTTGGCCGCCGAGCGGCGCAAACCGCAGGACATCTTGGACATTGAGCAAGCGGTCAAAGCCCTGAACGAGGCAGTCTTGGCCGGTGGCAATGGGGTGGCCGAAGACGTGAACTTTCACCGGGCGATTGCGCAGGCCACACGCAACCCTTTTTTGATCCAGACACTGCAGTACCTGAGCCAATTTCTCCATGGCGCCACCGAAGTGACACGGGCCAACGAGGCACGCAGGCTCGATTTTGCTGCCGAGGTGCAGGCCGAACACCAAGCCATCTTGTCGGCCATCGTGGCTGGCAACGCCGACCAAGCCAGGCAGGCTGCAGCGGCCCACATGGGCAACGCGATAGGCCGCATCCGGCAAGCCGATCCTTCGTTTTGGGAGCAAGAAGGCGCGCGATTGGCGCAGCCTTTGGTCAAGGGCCTGAACAGTTAAAAAACACAGCCCCCACCACGACCACAGCCGCCGCCACGCTCAAGGTTTGGGCTTGCGCAAACCCAGCCACATCACCGTAGACACCACCACCGCCGCCCCCACCAATTGCATCGGGGCAATCGCCTGACCCAGCAAGCCCCAGGCCAGCACCAACGCAAAGATGGGCTCCACATTCATGATGGCCGAGTTGCCCACCACGCCCAGCTTGGGCAGCACGGTGAACATGACGGTGAAGGCCGTGCCGTACAAGAAAGTCAGCCAGGCCAGGCCCCACCAGCCCGGTTGGGCCTCGGGCCACTGAAAGCCACCTTGCGTGCTGGCCACCAAGGCGGCCAGAACACCCACCGTGGTCAGCGAAGTGAAGGTGCGCAGGCGCCCGTCAACTCCCACCGTTTCGTGCTGCGTCAGCACCAAGGCCAAACCAAAAGTCACCGACGCGATCAAAGCAAAGCCCACACCCGCGCCGATCTCACTCCAATGCCGCGCAGCACCCAAACCCGACGCCGCGCCCAGCACATCCAATGCCAAGGCCAGTCCGAGCATCATCACCGGCATGGCCCACAACAGGGCGCGTTCAGGCTTGTGGCCGTACAAAATTCGGGCCCACAAGGCGGTGGTCAGTGGGTAGGTGTTGAAAGCCAGCAAAGCCAGCGCCACCGGCAATCGAGCCACCGCCGAGTACAGGCACACGCTTTGCACCGCGATCAGCACCCCGACGGCTGCCAGGTATTTGCGCTGCTGCGGCAGCACGCTGAAGGCCACCTTCTGGTGCCACAAGATCAAGGCCACAACCACAGCGGTGATGACACTGCGCACGGTGACCGCCGTCACCACATCCAAGCCATGGTTGAACGCGGTTCGGGCCGCCACGTGGTTGGCACCCATCATGAAGGCGGTCAACAACAAGGTGGCAAATGCGGCCCCTGTCAATCTGGATGAGGCTGGGTTGCTCATGAGTTCAAGGCCTTTGAGATCGGTCTGCCGTGGTCATGGTTGGGGATAAAGCCCCAGGCCCCGGGCATGCAGGCGACTCAGGCCCAGCAAGGCATCGGTGAAGGGTGTGACCACACCGGTCAACTGGCCCAACTCCCGCACCGAGGCCACAAGGGCATCGAGTTCGACCGGTTTGCCCGCGTCCACGTCTTGCAGCATCGAGGTGCGAAAGGCGCCTAGTTTGCGCGTGACGGCGTGGCGGTCTTCGGGGGTTTGTGCGATCGGGATGCCGATGCGCTCGCCAATGGCCTTGGCTTCGAGCATGACGCTGGAGACAAAGCCGCGCACCAATGGGTCGTCCAGAATCACATCGGTGGTGGCCCCGGTGAAGGCGCTGATGGGGTTGATGGTCATATTGCCCCAGAGCTTGTACCAAACGTCTTTCTGAATTTGCGCCGACGCCGTGGCATTGAAACCGGCTTGCATCAACAGCGCCACCAAGTCGCGCAGGCGCGCTGTGTCTGCCCCAGAGGGCTCGCCCAAAATCAAACCGTTGCCAAAGTGGTGCCGGATCACGCCGGGCATGTCGACCGAGCAGCTCGAGTGCACCACACCGCCCATCACGCGGTCGGCCGGGATGTGCTGCGCAATCACGCCGGACGGGTCCACCGATTGCAACGTGCTGCCCGACAAGGCTCCGCCAAAGCCTTGCAAAAACCACCAGGGCACGCCGTTCATGGCGGTGAGTACCACCGTGTTGGGGCCGATGAGTGGCCCGATGCGCCGAGCCACGTCGGCCATGGCAGGGGCTTTGACGGCCACGATCACCAGGTCTTGCACGCCCAGATCGGCCGGGTTTTCGCGGGTCACCAAAGAGGTGTGAATCTCCTGGTCACCTTGCAGCAGCACCAAGCCGTTTTGTTGCAGGGCTTCGAATGTGGCGCCTCGCGCCACCGCGCTCAGGCTGCAGCCTTGCTGTGCCAGGTGCGCCCCGATCCAGCCGCCAATGGCGCCAGCGCCGTAGATACAGACTTTCATGCTCGCCACCCTTTGTCTTGCCGGTCGACTTGACGCACCAGCGATTGAAAAACGTCTTGGCCCGCGCCGTGGTTCGGGTTGAACTGCAAGGCGTCCCGGGTGCATTGATCGGCAACGGCCTCGGGCACCGCAATGGGCTGGCCCATGCTCAGGGTGGCCAGCTGGATTTCGCAGGCGCGCTGCAAAGTCCAGAGCACCGCAAAGGTTTGGGGCAAGGTGTGCCCCCAGGCCAGCAGGCCGTGGTTGCGCAAGATGACCGCTTGCTTGTTGCCGATGCTGCGCAACAGGCGCGGCGCTTCTTCGGCGTGGATGGTGATGCCTTCAAAGTCGTGGTAAGCCACCATGTTGTGCAACTGGGCGCTGTAAAAATTGGTCTGCTGCAAACCGCCTTGCACACAAGCCACCGCCACACCTGCCGTGGTGTGGGTGTGCATCACGCAGTGCGCCCCGGCCAGGCCTTCGTGCACAGCAGCATGCACGGTGAAGCCCGCCGGGTTGACGGGGTATGGCGAGCCATCCAGCACGCGGCCTTGCACGTCGATCTTGACCAGGTTGCTGGCTGTGACCTCGCTGTAGTGCAGACCAAAAGGGTTGATCAGAAAATGCTTGTCACCCCCTGTCACGCTGTCGGGCAGGCGCAGCGTGATGTGGTTGTAGATCATCTCGGTCCAGCCGAGCAGGGCAAAGACACGGTAACAAGCGGCCAGCTCCAAGCGGGCCTGCCATTCATCGGGGTGCACCCGCGCTTGCAGCGAGGGCACCACCGGTTGGGGGGATGGGAACATCGTGGTTTCCTTCATTGAATTGGGGTCAGTTCATTAATTGGGGTCAGATCCCAATTAATACGTTGTGCCTTTGACGGGTGCAGCAACGGGCAAGCTCGACTTGAAGTGCGCCGCCAAATCGGTGGTGTGGCGCACCAAGAGTTGGGTGTCCAAGCCCACGGCAACGAACAGCGCACCCAGCGACAGGTAATGCGCGGCCAGTTGGCGGTCGGGCGTGAGGATGCCTGGCGCCTTGCCGGCCTTCAAGATGCGGGCGATGGCGTCCTCAATGGCCGCTTGCACTTCGGGGTGCGCTGCGTTGCCCACATGGCCCATCGAGGCAGAAAGGTCGGCCGGTCCAATGAACACGCCGTCCACACCCGGTGTGGCGGCAATCGCATCCAGGTTCTTCAGCGCTTGGCGTGATTCGACTTGAACCAGCAGGCACACCTCTTGGTTGGCGCGCTTGAAGTAATCCGGGTAGTGCCCCCAGCGCGAAGCCCGCGCACCGGCCATGCCGCGCACACCGCCCTGCCCATCGTCCTGCGGGTAACGCATGGCCTGCACCAATTGCGCGGCTTGCTCGGCCGTGTCGACCATGGGCACCAGGATGTTTTGCGCGCCCAGGTCGAGGTATTGCTTGATGAGCGCCGTCTCACCCACAGGCACGCGGCACACCGGGTGGCTGGCGGGGTAAGCGGCCACGGTTTGCAGTTGGGCCTGAATGCTGCGCAGGTCGTTGGGCGCGTGTTCGCCGTCGATCACCAGCCAGTCAAAGCCGGCCAGGGCGCAGATTTCGGCGGTGTAAGCGCTGGCCAGGCCCATCCAGAGGCCAATCTGGGGCTGTTGGTTTTGCAGGGCCTTTTTAAAAAGATTCACTGGCGTATTCATGGGATGTTTCCTCGTTTTAAAGGGATGAAGGCTCAAAGGATGTTGGGGTCGGGGTGGCGGCTCGGGCGATGTGGCAAAGCGAAGCGCCTCTGAGCTCGGGCCGCCACCCCGGCCCCAGCAGCCTCCCGCTATCGCAAGACGAAGCCACTGCAGAGGCATCCAAAGGCTTAGACAAACCGAAACTCCAGCTTGCCCAGCGGCCCATAGTCCACATCAAACACATCACCCACCTTGGCCAGCGCGGGTTTGGTGAAGGAGCCAGCCAAGACAATTTCACCGGCTTGCAGGTGCTCGCCCCATGGCGCCAACTTGTTGGCCAACCAGGCGATGCCCACAGCGGGGTGTCCTTGCACGCCCGCAGCCAAACCGGTTTCTTCGACCACGCCGTTTTGGCGCAACACCGCACCGCACCAAGGCAGGTCGGTGGTGAGCGGATCGACCCGCTTGGCACCCAGCACGATGCCGGCATTCGCCGCGTTGTCGCTGATGGTGTCGTAGACCTTGCGCATCACCTTGGTGTGGCGATCGAACTGCTCGATGCGCGAATCGATGATCTCAATCGCGGGCGTCACGTACTCGGTGGCCTCCAAGACTTGCTGCACCGTGACGTTGGGTCCGCGCAGCTCTTTCTTGAGGACGAAGGCCAGCTCCACCTCAACACGCGGCGCGATGAAATCGGTGAACGGAATGTCCAGCACCTGACCGGGTGTGCAGTCGTAGCGCATGTCATCCAACAGCGTGCCGTAGTCGGGCTCGTCGATCTGGCTGGAGACCTGCATGGCCCGGCTGGTGAGGCCAATTTTGTGGCCGATCATGGTGCGCCCTTCGGCAAACCTGAGTTGCATCCAGGCGCGGTTGATGCGGTAGCCGTCTTCGATCGTCATGCCCGGGAAGCGCTTGGAAAAGTGCTCGATTTGCGTGCGGGTTTTTTGGGACTGGTTCAACTCGTGCGCGAGCTGTTGGATCTGGTCTTCAGTGAATACAGACATGGCTCAAACCTTGTTGAAAAGCGGATGCAAGTTGCTGAGCTTGGCGTCAAACACTTCAGGTCCGACGTCGATCTGCAGCGTGATGCCGATGTGGCGCTGGGCCATGACCGGGGCAAAAAAGTCTTGCGCGACTGCAAGCAGCGTTTGCCCAATGCGTTGCTGCGTGGCCTCGCTTCGGCCGCGGCCCATGCGCACATTCAGGTACACAAAGGCGTAGTCGCCTGTCCCTCCAGCCTCTCGCCCTGCTGCGCCGCCATCGGCCACCGCGTAATGCGGTGCAGGGTAGGCCAGCACACGGGTGCCGCCTGTGGGAAAGACCTGTTTGCCTTCCTCGTCCTTGACCGTGAGCATGGCGTCGGCCAGCTGGCGGCACAGCGCGGTCATGCTGACTTCGTGGTCAAGTTGACCGGTGTAGAGAATGACTAAATGGGGCATGGTTCTGTCTTGGTAGGTCGGACCTTCAGGTCCGACGTGGGTGGTTTGGCAAAGGTCCATGTCGGGGCTGAAGCCACCGACCTACAGGGAAAGTTCATAACCTGGTGCTGACAGCGGTGTAGCCTGCGGCGCTGCTGGCCACAGCGGCGGGCACTTGGGTGCCGTCCTGCGGGGTCACTTCAAAAATCGCGTTGAGCTGACCCGTGCCACTGGCACCGAAGTAGGGCGTCACCATGTCCACACCGCCGTCATATCCGGTCCAGCCCAAAGCGCCCATCAGCATGGCGGTGTCGTGCATGAAGCCTTCACCGTGGCCCTTGCTGGCGTACTCGGGCAGCATCTCGCAAAAGGCCTTCCACTCGCGCTGGTCCCACATCTGCAGCACCTGCTTGTCGAGCTGTTCCAGAAAGGGGCTCCAGATCTTGTGGGCAAACTCTGGCGCGAGGCCGTTTTGGGCAAAGCGGTGTGAGAGCGAGCCACTGGCCAGAAAAGCCACCTTGCCGTCGTAATGCTGTTCCACAGCCTCACGCATGGCCCAACCCAGGCGGGCGCTGTCGGCCAAATAGTGCGAAGTGCACAGCGCCGAGACCGAGACCACCTTGAAGTGCTGGTCTTCGTTCATGTAACGCAGTGGCACCAGCGTGCCGTATTCGGGCTGCAAAGTGGTGGCGTCGTGCGCCAGAGTTTCTACGCCGTACTCGTTGGCCACTTGGGCCAGCAAGTGCCCCAGCCCCGGGTTGCCCGGCGACTCAAAGGCCATGTTGCTGATGAAGTGCGGCAACTCGTTGCTGGTGTAGACACCTTTGTAATGCGGCGCGCAGTTGATGTGGTAGCTGGCGTTGACCAGCCAGTGCGTGTCAAACACCACCAGCGTGTCAACACCCATGGCGCGGCAGCGGCGGCTGATTTCGCGGTGGCCATCGATGGCGCTTTGGCGCGTGCCAAAACGGGGGCCGGGAATCTCACTCAGGTACATGCTGGGCACGTGGGTGATTTTGGCGGCGAGTGCAAGTTGGCCCATGGTGTGTCCTGTGGTGACGTTTAGGGGCAGATCAGGTCAATGCCTGGAAAGTAACTGCGGTAGCGCCCCGCATCGCGAGTGAGCAATTGAAAGCCCTCGGCTTTTGCATGCGCACCTATGAAAAAGTCGGGCAAGACGCCGGTTTTGGTGCCACCGCGTTGGCGGTAAGACCTGAACGCATTGGCGGCCGATTGAGCAGCTGGCCGGGTCAAGTCCAGAACTTGCACCCCCAACTTTTGTAAAAATGCATCGATGTGCGGTCCTGCTGTGTTGTGGGTGTGCAGTTCGGCGTAGACCACAAAGTTGGTCACAATTTGCTGGCTTTTGGCTTTGCTCAACTCTCTGAGCGACCAGTCCAGCCAAATCGGGTCTTGATGGATGACATCCACAAAAACATTGGTGTCCACCAGGATCATGGTTGGTTCCAATCGTCGCCACGCGTCATGCGCATCAGTTCATCGGTGCTCATGCCGTCTTTGGCAATGCCAATGAACTGCCGAATCGGGTCGTCGGGCGCGAGAAAAGACAAGTCGGGCTCGGGCGCAGCACGCGGGCTGGATGGCGTTTTGGCCGCCATCAAATACTCGGCAAGGGCTTCTTGCACGACGTGCGATTTGCTCAGCTTGCGCGCGGCGCAATACTGGGTCAATTCGCGTTCAACGGTTTCGGGCAGACGGACAGACAACATGGCTCACTCCTTGTCATACACATTCGAAATGAATGTATGACATCAAGTATGACGGATGACGGCGATTTGTCATACACCCCAATGCGGGATGTGGTGACCACCCAGCGAAACCGCCACGTTTTTGGGTTCGCAGAACACTTCGTAGCTCCAGGTGCCGCCTTCGCGGCCGGTGCCACTGGCCTTGGTGCCGCCAAAGGGTTGGCGCAGGTCGCGCACGTTCTGGCTGTTCACAAAGCACATGCCCGCCTCCACCGCTGCGGCCACGCGGTGGGCGCGGCCGATGTTCTCGGTCCAGACGTAGCTGGACAGGCCATATTCAATGTCGTTGGCTTTTTCAATCGCATCGGGCTCGTCCTTGAACGGAATCAGGCAGGCCACCGGGCCGAAGATTTCTTCTTGCGCGATGCGCATGCGGTTGTCCACGTCCGCAAAAACGGTGGGCCAGACGAAATTGCCGTTCTTCACATGCACGGGCAGATCGGCAGCGTAACCGGGCTGGCCCAGTCCACCGCACAGCATGGTCGCGCCTTCTTTGGGGCCGAGTTCGATGTAGCTGCGCACCTTGGCCAGATGGGCCTTGGAGATCATCGGGCCGACGATGGTTTTTTCATCCAGCGGGTCGCCCACGGTGATGCGTTTGGCACGCTCGGCAAACTTGGCGGCAAAGTCGGCGTAGATGCTTTGCTGCACCAAAATGCGGCTGCCTGCGGTGCAGCGCTCGCCGTTGTTGCTGAAGATCATGAAGATGGCGGCGTCCAGGGCACGGTCCAGGTCAGCGTCTTCAAAGATCACAAAGGGGCTCTTGCCGCCCAACTCCATGCTGAACTTTTTGAGGCCCGCGCTTTGCACGATGCGGTTGCCGGTGACGGTGGAGCCGGTGAAGCTGATGGCGCGCACATCGCGATGCGAGACCAGCGGCTCGCCGGCCTCCTTGCCGTAGCCGTGCACCAGGTTCAGCACGCCGGCGGGCACGCCGGCCTCCAGCGCCAGCTCGCCCAAACGGGCGGCGCTCATGGGTGAGAGTTCGCTCATCTTGAGCACGGCGGTGTTGCCAAAGGCCAAACACGGCGCGACCTTCCAGGTGGCGGTCATGAAGGGCACGTTCCAGGGGCTGATCAGCGCGCACACGCCCACCGGGTGGAACAGCGTGTAGTTCAGGTGTGTGGGCGTGGGGTAGGTGTGGCCGTCCACGCGGGTGCACATCTCGGCAAAGTAGTGGAAGTTGTCGGCCGCACGCGGCACCAGTTGCTTGCCGGTTTGGCTGATGGTCTGGCCACAGTCACGGGTCTCGGTTTCCGAGATTTCAGGCACATGCTTCGTGATCAGGTCGCCCAGCTTGCGCATGATCTTGGCCCGCTCAGTGGCGGGGGTGGCGGCCCACTTGGGGAAAGCAGCCTTGGCGGCAGCCACGGCGGCATTCACCTCCGCTTCGCCGCCCGAGGCGACTTCGGCCAACACCTCTTGCGTGGCCGGGTTGACGGTTTCAAAGTAGTCGCTGCCTGCGACGCTCTTGCCGTTGATGAGGTGGTCGATTTTCAAACGGTGTCTCTCTTTCGGTCTGGTCGGGGCTGCAGCCGCCGAACTACAAGGGTCATGGCCTGCCCACAATGGTGTTGGTCAGCGCTCCGATGCCTTCGATCTCGGTGATCACCACGTCCCCGGGGTTCACGTTCACGATGCCGTCGGGCGTGCCAGTCAGGATCAGGTCGCCGGGGTTGAGCGTCATGAAACTGCTGAAGTATTCGATCAGTGTGGGCACATCGAACACCATGTCGGCGGTGTTGCCGCTTTGAGTGACTTGGCCGTTGACGGTGGTCTGCAGCTTGAGCGCCATGGGGTTGGGTACGTCTGCTGCATCGACCAGCCAGGGGCCAATCGGGGTGCAGGTGTCGCGGTTTTTGACGCGCAGGTTGGGGCGGTACCAGTTTTCCAGGTAGTCACGGATCGCGTAGTCGTTGGCCACGGTGTAGCCGCCCACGAAGTCGTAGGCGTCGGCCTTTTTCACATGACGCGCGGTCCGGCCGATCACCACCGCCAGCTCGCACTCGTAATGCATGTACTTCACGTCGGCTGGGCGATGGGTGAAGGCCTTGTGCCCGATCAGCGAGGCTTCGCCCTTCATGAAGGCCAGCGGCTCTTCGGGCGCCTTGAAGGCCAGCTCTTTGGCGTGGTCGGCGTAGTTCAGACCCAGCGCGATCACGGTGCGTGCTTGCGGCACGGGTGCAAGCGGCGGCAACCAAACCACGTCGTCAAAACCCACGCGCTGGCCCTTGTGCGGGCCTTGGGTGATGAGCAACTGGCCGCCTGACTCGACGGCTTGCTGGATGGCGCCGGACCAGGCGATGCGTGCGTGCTTCATGCGGCACCTCCCACTTGCACAGACACTGACGAGAAGCCTGGCGCGGAAATCTCCACCCGATCTCCGGCTTTGGCGCGTGGGCGCGAACCATCGGCCAAGCCATCGGTGCCCACCATCAACACATCGCCGGCTTGCAGCGTCATGAATTCGCCCACATCGGCCAGCAGCGTGGGCAGATCGCGCATCAATTCCCGCAAATCCACGGTTTGCACCCGCTCGCCATTGCGGCTCACCGCGATTTGCAACGCGGCCCAATCTGCCACTTGGCCCACCGTCACTTGCTGGGGCAAAGCCAGAAAACCATCGCGGCAGCGGAACTTGACCGGCGGGCGGTAGTAGCTCGCGTGCGGCACCGACCAGTCACACAGCAGCACGGCACCGGCCACTTGGGCGTCGTCACCGATCACCAGACCCAGCGTGGCGCCGATGTCGACTTCGCTCACGCCGTCTTGCAGCAGCAGGTCTTGCCCGGCAGGGCTGAAGGTGTTGGCGCTTTTCACATAAAGAATCGGCGCTTGGGGCGCGGCCTTGTGCGGGTCCTGCGTCATGCGCGGGGCCCACAGGTCCCACTCGCGGCGAAAGTTGAGCAAAGTGCCATACACCGTGCCTTGGGGCTGCCAAGGCCGATGGGGCATGGGGTTTGGGAAGGTCGTGGGCATCGCTTATTCCTCGGACATCGCTATATCGGATTTTTGGGGCTGCCCGCCAGGCACTTCCAGGGCAATCAACTGGTCCAGCAAGTCGTACAAAGCGGTCAATTGCGATGACCCCAAATGCTCGGCCATCCAGCTGTAATGCGCCTCGATGGTTTGTGACAAGGCGTGCACCTTGGCCAGGCCCAATGCGGTGGCACGAACGACGGTGCGACGGGCATCTTGGGGGCAGCGCTGGCGCTCGATCAGGCCGTCCCGCTCCATGCGGGTCAAAACGCCGGAGAGGCTGGGGCCCAGCAAAAAAGCCTCGGTGGCCACACGGCCGGTTTCAACGCCGCCGCTCTCGTGCGCATGCTCACCCAAAACGCGCAACACCCGCCACTGTTGGTCCGACAAGCCATGCTCGCGCAGGCTGGGGCGGGTGTGGAGCATCACCGCCTCACGGGCTTCGAGCAAAAGCCGGGGCAGATTGCGGTGGACAAAAGAAGTTGGGGTGGCCATTTATTTAACATGTTAAATGAATTTCGCCAAACGGACACAAGGGTTTTCACCAACTCAGCACGACACACACCGTCACCGGGCAAGGCCCCTTGCACGCTTCTCAGTTGCACGCATCTCATAAGATGCGGGTTGGCCTTTCTGCCTTCCCTTTCCAAGAGCCGCCCATGTCTTTTGCCGATTTGCTTTCTGATCTTGCAGGTCCCGTGATCCAAGCCCCCATGGCGGGGGTGCAAAACCACCGACTGGCCGTAGCTGTGTGCGAGGCCGGAGGCTTGGGCTCTTTGGCGGCCGCCATGCTCACGCCTGAAGCTTTGCAGACCGAACTGCAAGCCTTGAGCAGTGCAACCGATCGGCCCTACAACGTCAACTTTTTTTGCCACACACCGCCGTCCGCTGACCCGGCACAGCAGGCCGCTTGGCAACAGGTTTTATCGCCCTATTACCGCGAGATGGGCTTGGACCCTGCCAGCATGCCCAGCGGTGCGGGCCGCGTCCCCTTTGGCCACGACAGCGCCGATGTGCTGGAAGCCTTTCGCCCTGCGGTGGTCAGCTTTCACTTTGGCCTGCCAGCGCCCGACTTGTTGGCGCGCGTCAAGAGCTGGGGCAGTTGGGTGCTGTCATCGGCCACCACGGTGCAAGAGGCGCTGTGGTTGCAAGCCCATGGCGCAGACGCCGTGATCGCCCAAGGGCTGGAGGCGGGCGGGCACCGGGGCATGTTCTTGACCGACGACCTGAGCACCCAAATGGGCACCTTCGCACTTTTGCCCCAAATCGTTCAGGCGGTGCAGCTGCCCGTGATCGCAGCCGGGGGCATTGGCTCAGCCCAAGGCGTGGCTGCGGCCCAAGCGCTGGGTGCAGCGGGTGTGCAAGTCGGCACGGCTTATTTGTGCAGCGACGAGGCCACCACCAGCGCCCTGCACCGCGAAGCTTTGCAATCGCCCGAGGGGCAACACACCGCCCTGACCCGCTTGTTCAGTGGCCGCCCAGCGCGCGGCATCGTCAACCGCCTGATGCGCGAACTGGGACCGTTGAACCCCGCAGCCCCCGCGTTTCCATTGGCCACGGCGGGCATTGCCCCTTTGCGTGCCGCTGCGGAAGCACAAGGCCTGGTTGACTTCACGCCCCTGTGGTCGGGCCAGAACGCTGCCGCAGCGCGCAGCCTGAGCGCGGCTGAGATCACCCGGGAAATGGTCAAGGTCTGGCGTTGAGAGGCGCGACCTCGAAGGCACAATCGCCCCATGGCCAAAGACAAATCGATATTCACCTGCACCGAATGCGGCGGCACCAGCGCCCGCTGGATGGGCAAATGCCCCAGCTGCAACGCCTGGAACACGCTGATCGAGGGTTCGACCGAGCCTACTGCGGGCAAGAACCGCTTTGGCTCGGTCCACGCGTCGCTGGCGCCCACATCTGAAGTGCTGCCCCTGGCCCAGATCGAGGCGGCCGATTTTGAGCGCCACCCCACCGGCATCGACGAACTCGACCGGGTGCTGGGCGGCGGCATGGTCGAAGGCGGGGTGGTGCTGATCGGTGGTGACCCGGGCATTGGCAAGTCCACCCTGCTGCTGCAAGCGGTGGATGCGCTGCAGCGCAGCGGCATGAACACCCTGTATGTCACGGGCGAAGAAAGCGGCGCCCAGGTGGCCATGCGTTCGCGCCGCTTGGGCTTGCCCGACTCGCAGGTGCCGGTGCTGCCCGAGATCCAGCTCGAAAAGATTTTGCACACCCTGCAATCGCGCCAGCCGGGCATCGCCATCATCGACTCGATCCAGACGGTGTATTCGGACCAACTCACCAGCGCACCCGGCTCGGTGGCGCAGGTGCGCGAATGCGCGGCGCACCTGACGCGAACCGCCAAATCCACCGGCACCACCATCGTGCTGGTCGGCCATGTCACCAAAGAAGGCGCGCTGGCTGGCCCCCGCGTGCTGGAGCACATGGTGGACACGGTGCTGTACTTTGAAGGCGACACCCATTCGAACTTCAGGTTGATCCGCGCCATCAA
>CANGZO010000028.1 GCA_947458305.1 Comamonadaceae bacterium | reverse complement strand
GGTCTGGCCGAGGCCGAGAAAAAAGGCTTGATTGCGCGTGACCTGCACCGGGTCTGGCCCACAGACCGGGGCTTTGACTTTTTGAGTGATTTGCAGTCGCTGTTTTTATCCAGCAGCGATTGAGCGCCCCTAAATCAGTCGGTCAGGCTTGACCTGTTCGGGCGGATCCGGTCTAAGGCAAATTTGAAACCGTAGAGCATCAGCAAAGCCCCCAAGACATTGCCAACGAACATGGGCCAAACGTCGACCAAGATGTTGGTCTCTGGCCTTTCGAACAACCACCAGAGCAACTGGTGGCTGATGGCGCTGGCCGCAGAAAAGATCAAGGTCATTTGCAGCAAACGTTGGGCAGTCATGGACATGATGTTGGGCGCCAACCACCCTTTTTGCTGCATGTACTTCATCACCACCCAGGGGGTCAAGCCGGACACGAGGCCATTTAAAAAGGGCAACAACCACATGTCAGCCGAAAAAAGTGCGCTGTCGATGAACCAAGTGCCCAACATCAGACCGACAGCGCCGGGTAAACCCAAAACCAAGACCAAGATGACCCGAAAGCCCTCAGGTAAAAAGACCCAGCTGATGCCTTCGCTGTAGGCAAAATTCGCAAAAACCCAGCTGTTGAGTTTAAAAAACAGCACAAACAAAACAGCGCTGGTGAAAGCCAGCGCTGATTGCTCAAATAGGTAACGAACGCTTCGGGTCATGCCACCGTTTTCTGATGGGCCAGCTGCATGGATTGCCCCAGGTTTTGGAAGTAATCCAGTGTGCGTTGGGTGGGGATCAAGAACTTGGCTCGGCGGTCACCTTCCAGGTTCAGGTTGCTCAGCAAGTCCTTTTCGCGCAGACGGGTGATCCGTTTGTGCAGTGTGGCAGGCGAGCCCAGTTCGGCCAAGCCAATGGCTTCGCGCACGGTCATGGGCTGGTCTTCGTACCACCGCAAGACCACGGCTTGCAGCAAAGCTTTCTCGTTGGCATCCATTTCCTGCCCATCGGGCAGGGCTTGAATGACTTTGGCCAGCTGAAGAAACCGCAGGTAAGCGGTGACCAGGGGGCTGTGGGGAGGGTTGGTATTTTCCATGGCAATGATTTTATCGATTTTATGAAATAGATAACCAGTGGGGTTTATGCGAATGGTTAAGCTAGCCACCCAAGGAGAAACACATGAGACATCGATTGGCGGTTATTGGCTTGGGCATCATGGGGCGGCGCATGCTGGAAAACGTGTTGCAACACCCGGCTTTTGAGGTTTCAGGGGTTTGGGACCCCTCTGCCGAGTCTGTGGCCAAGACACGCGAAGCCATGCCCCACGTGGCCATCCAATCCAGTGCCGAGGCCGCCATGTTGGGTGCGGATGTCGTCTATTTGGCTTGCCCCCCGGGCCCTCGAAAAAGCTATGCCTTGCAGGCAGCGGCAGCCGGGCAGGGAGTTTTCATGGAAAAACCCTTGGGCACAGACCTGCTGCAAAGCCGCGACTTGGTGGCGCAGCTGCGCCAAGCGCGCTTGCCCGGCGTGGTCAACTTCACTCAAGCCGCTTCGCGTGGGTTTGAAGAGTTGCACCGCGCCATGGCTGCGGGCGAGGCGGGAGAAATTTTGGGCATTGACATCGTGGTGAACTACCCCGCCTGGCCCCGGGCTTGGCAAAAAGACGCCGATTGGCTCCGCTTTCGGCATGAAGGGGGCTACACCCGTGAGGTGATCTCGCATTTCCTGTTCTTGGCGGGCCGTTTTTTAGGGCCTTTGACTTTGCAGCAGGCCAGCCCCCGTTACCCGCAAGACCCTGCCTTGTGCGAGCTCGATATGTTGGCCCGTTTGACCACGGCGGACGGCAAACCGGTGACGGTGATGGCGACCACTGGGGGTCAGCAGCCCGACCGCCAAGAAGTCACGGTGCGCGGCAGCCGCGCCAACCACCAGTTCCGAGAGTTCTACCAACTGTGGCGCTCTGATGGCGGCCCTTGGGTGGAGGCGCTGGACTGGCGTACCGAAGACCCGCGCACCAGTGCCTTGCAGCGTCAATTGAGCGAGGTGGACCTGTGGCTGCAGGGTCAGCCGCACAAACTGGCCACGGCCGAAGAGGCCTTGGCGGTGCAGGAGTTGGTGGAAGCCATGTTGGTTGGGAAGCTCTGAGGCGCCATGATCCGTCTGAACGTCATCGGTTGCGGTCGGGTGGGCACCACCTTGGCGGCTTTGTGGCAACGCGAAGGCTTGTGCCAAGTTCAGCAGTTGTACTCTCGCTCGGCTGACTCGGCCCATCAGGCTGCGCGGTTTGTGAACGCTGGCGCTGTCGTGACACAGCTGTCCGATTTGCAGCCAGCTGATCTGTGGATGCTGAGCGTGCCGGACAGCCAAATTCCGCTGGTGGCCCAGCAGCTTGCAAGCTTGTCTTGTGTCCACTCCAAGTCCCCCACGGTGTTCCATTGCAGCGGGTTTTTTTCGGCCAACAGCCTGGCCGCACTTCAGGCCTTGGGCTGGCATGCCGCCAGTGCGCACCCAGTGTTCAACTTTGCTGACCCCGCCCAATGCATCGATCGGTTCATGGGAACACCCTGCGGCTTGGAGGGCGATGAGTCGGCCACCCGCCTATTGCATGCATTGTTGACAGGCATTGGTGGCACGTGTTTTTCGGTCCCCACAGCGTCTAAGCCGCTCTACCATGCCGCTGCAGTTTTCTCCAGCAACTTTATGGCCGTGCTGCAAGCGATCGCCAGAGAAGCATGGCAAGAGGCGGGCGTCCCCGAAGCCATGGTTCCAGAAATTCACCAAGCCTTGCTGCAAGGCAGCGTGCAAAATTTGCTGGCCTTGGGCCCTGCGCGTGCCATCACAGGTCCTGCTGCACGCGGTGACCAAGCCGTGGTGAACGCTCAGGCTGAGCATGTTTCGCAATGGCATCCCGAAGCGGGTGAGCTCTATCAGCGCCTCAGTGTGTTGGCGCGTCGGCTTGCCACCACGGGTGTGACCATGCTGCCCGAGCAAGCAAACTCCCCCCGCGTTGATTGACAGTCGATTACAGGGTTGAAACAAAAAAAGCGCCTAAGCGCTTGATTTGTATCGAGGTCTGGCGGAAGCGGTGAGATTCGAACTCACGGACCCTTTCGAGTCGCCGGTTTTCAAGACCGGTGCAATCGACCACTCTGCCACGCTTCCTTGGGGTGTGATTGTAGCGAGTTAAACCCCTTGATTCGGGGGCAAGTGCATGACTTGTCAAAAGCGATTCAGGCGCTGCCCAGCATGCCGCGTTTTTCAATGAAGGCCACCACTTCGGCCAAGCCATCCAGCGTTTTCAGGTTGGTCATCACCCAGGGGCGAGTCTCGCGGTTGGGGCGCATGCGGTCGGTGTCAACCCGCATCACTTCCAGATCAGCGCCCACGTGCGGGGCCAGGTCGGTCTTGTTGATGACAAACAAATCGCTTTTGGTGATGCCGGGGCCGCCTTTGCGCGGGATCTTTTCACCTGCGGCCACGTCGATCACATAGATGGTCAGGTCGCTCAATTCCGGGCTGAAGGTGGCGGCCAGGTTGTCGCCGCCGCTCTCGATGAAGACCACGTCGGCATTGGGGAACTTCTCCAGCATGCGGTCGATCGCTTCGAGGTTGATGGACGCGTCTTCGCGGATGGCCGTGTGCGGGCAGCCGCCCGTTTCCACACCCATGATGCGCTCGGCTGCAAGCGCGCCGCTCACCGTGAGCAAGCGCTGGTCTTCCTTGGTGTAGATGTCGTTGGTGATGGCGATCAGGTCCCAGCGCTCGCGCATGTTTTTGCACAGCATCTCAAGCAGGGTGGTTTTCCCGGAGCCCACAGGCCCGCCAATGCCCACGCGCAGTGGCGGCAGTTTTTTGGTGCGGTTCGGGATGTGGTGCAGTGCAGACGAGGTGTTCATGAACGGAAGATCCGGGAGTATTGGGTTTCGTGGCGGGCCGACAAGATCGCCAGCATGGGGCTGAAGGCTTGGCGGTCTTCATCGTTGAGGTGCAAGGCGGTTTGCACCGCCTGCGGAATTTCGCGGGCCAGCCGCGCCAGCATGCGCTGGCCTGCGCTTTGGCCCAGGGGCACGGCTTTGAGTGCAGCTTGGGTCATGTTTTCTGCCCAGCCAAAGGCACCTGCTTGAAGGGCCTGGTCAAGAGGTGCTTGCGCCAGAGACAAGGCCAGCGCCATGGCCAGCGGGTAAGTCGGAGGCAGTTGGGCGCAGCATTGCAGTTGTGCGTCGCTGGCTTGCTGCAGGTTGCGCAGCCAGTCGAGCAAGGACCGGCCCATTTGCTCGGCTTGCAAGCGCATTTCGGCGGTTTCGCGGGTGCTCATCACCCAATCGTTCAGGCCTTGCAGGCGCTGTGTGTCCATGCACTGCCAAGCGGGTATGGCTTGCGCCATCACGGCCATGTCGCCACGCGACTGCGTCAGGTGCAGCTGGTCCACCACCCAATCGGTGGCACTGGCTTCGTGGTGCACCAAGCCTTGCTCAATCGCTGCTTCCAGCCCTTCGGAATACGAGAAACCACCAATCGGCAGCGCAGGCGATGCGAGCCAGATCAGTTGCAGCAGGGCCGAGGGCGCGGTCTCAGTGCCCATGTCCGCAGCCGGGGCCGTGTACGTGCGGTTCAGCAGGGGCGGCGCGGACCGGGATGGCGATGCGCTTGCCTGCAGGCGGTGTTGCTGCCGGGGCCGCATGTTCGTGCTGGCAGTCGGGACCGTGCACATGGGGCTCGGCGTGGGCAGCGTGCGCATGACCCCCATGACCCTGTTCGTGACTGTGCCCATGCCCATGAGAGGACGCGCCGTGGTCGCCATAAGCCCCGCTTTCGGGCTCGAAGGATTCAGACACCTGCACCACCGTCATGTGCATGGCGCGCAGCATGTCGGCCAGCACATGGTCGGGCTCGATCTTCAGGTGGTCGGGTTGCAGCTCAATCGGCACATGGCGGTTGCCCAGGTGGTAAGCGGCGCGGGTCAGGTCAAAGGGTGAGCCGTGCTCGGCGCAGGCGGTGATGCGCAGCACAGCTTGCGGCGCGGCTTGCACCCGCACGAGTGAGCCGTCTTCGGCCACCAGCACATCGCCACCGCGCACCACAGCGCCACGGGGCAAGAACACGCCGAGTTGGCGGCCCGCGCTGTCGGTCGCGTCAAAGCGGCTTTTTTGGCGGGTGTCCCAATCGAGGGTGATGGTGCTGGCGCGTTGGATCAACACCTTGGCCAGGCCGCGGCCTTGCGGCATCAGTTTGGAGCAATGTAAAAGCGAGGTCATGTGTCTTGGGTTTTGTAGGAGCCCACCCCTGTGGGCGATGGTTTGAAGGGCGTGTGCCACGCCCATCGCCCACGGGGTGGGCTCCTACAAGGGAGTGTTTCAGAACAAAAAGTAGCGTTGGGTCATGGGCAAACTGGTGGCGGGCTCGCACACCAGCAGTTGCCCGTCGGCACGCACCGCATAGGTTTGGGGGTCCACCTCCATGTGGGGCAGGTAGGCATTGTGGACCATGTGTTGTTTGCGCATGCCCCGAATGTTGTGCGCCACAGACAGCGGTTTTTGCAGGCCAAAACGCTCGCCAATGCCGGCTTGCCAACCGGCTTTGGAGACGAAGGTCAGGGCATTGCGCGTGAGCGCGCCGCCAAAGCTGCCAAACATGGGACGGTAATGCACCGGCTGGGGCGTGGGGATGGACGCATTGGGGTCGCCCATGGCCGCCAGCGCAATGAAGCCACCCTTGAGCACCAGCGATGGCTTGACGCCAAAGAAGGCCGGTTTCCAGATCACCAGGTCGGCCCATTTGCCCACTTCGATGCTGCCCACATCGTGGCTGATGCCGTGCGCAATCGCGGGGTTGATCGTGTACTTGGCGATGTAGCGCTTGACGCGGGCATTGTCGTGGCGGTCGGTGTCGCCGGGCAGGCTGCCGCGCTGCTGCTTCATTTTGTGCGCCGTCTGCCAGGTGCGGATGATGACTTCGCCCACCCGCCCCATGGCCTGGCTGTCGCTGCTCATCATGCTGATGGCGCCCAGGTCGTGCAGGATGTCTTCGGCCGCAATGGTTTCCTTGCGGATGCGGCTTTCGGCAAAGGCCAGGTCTTCGGCAATGCTGGCATCCAGGTGGTGGCAGACCATCAGCATGTCCACATGCTCGTCGAGCGTGTTGTGGGTGTAGGGCATGGTCGGGTTGGTCGAGCTGGGCAAAAAGTTGGCCTGGCCCACCACCTTCAAAATGTCGGGCGCGTGGCCGCCGCCTGCGCCTTCGGTGTGAAAGGCGCACAACCCACGGCCCCGGGCTGCTTCGATGGTGTTTTCGACATACCCCGATTCATTCAGCGTGTCCGAATGCAGCGCCACTTGGATGTCGGTCTCGTCGGCCACATCCAGGCAATTGCTGATGGCCGATGGGGTACTGCCCCAGTCTTCGTGCAGCTTCATGCCAATCACACCCGCGTTGATTTGCTCGTGCAGCGCCGCGGGCAGGGTGGCATTGCCCTTGCCAAAAAATCCCAGATTCATCGGAAAGGCATCGGCCGCTTGCAGCATGCGCTCGATGTTGAAGGGCCCTGGCGTGCAGGTGGTGGCAAAGGTACCGGTGGCGGGGCCGGTGCCGCCACCCAGCATGGTGGTCACGCCGCTGGCCAACGCCTCGTCGATTTGCTGGGGGCAGATGAAGTGGATGTGGCAGTCGATGCCGCCCGCGGTCACGATCAAGCCTTCGCAGCTGATGATCTCGGTGCCGGGGCCAATGACGATGTCTACACCAGGCTGTGTGTCGGGGTTACCTGCTTTGCCGATGGCCGCGATGCGGTTGCCGCGCAAGCCAATGTCGGCCTTGACGATGCCCCAGTGCTCGATGATGAGGGCATTGGTGAGCACGCAGTCCATGGCGCCTGGTGCTTGCGGGCCTGAGCCGCCTGCGATGTTGGTGCGCTGCGATTGCGCCATGCCATCGCGGATGGTTTTGCCGCCACCGAATTTCACCTCTTCACCGTAGCCGCCCGCTTGCAAGGTGAAGTCCTTCTCCACCTCGATCACCAGGGCTGTGTCGGCCAGGCGCACGCGGTCGCCCACGGTGGGGCCAAAGGTTTCGGCATAAGCGCGTTTGTCGATGTGGGCCATGTCAGCTGCCTTTTGTTTTGGTGGCGTCGAGTGCGCCTTGGGTCAGACCCCGAAAACCGTAAATCAAGCGTTCACCCGCAAAGTCCACCAGCTCCACCGTGCGTTGCTGGCCCGGTTCAAAACGCACGGCCATGCCCGAGGCGATGTTCAGGCGCATGCCGTGCGCGGCAGCGCGGTCAAAGCGCAAGCCCGCGTTGGTCTCGGCAAAGTGGTAGTGCGAACCCACCTGAATCGGACGGTCGCTGGCGTTTTGCACCACCAGGGTGCAGGTGCGGCGGCCCACATTCAGGGCGTGTTGGCCGGGGTCGATCAAAAATTCACCGGGGATCATGGGGCGACCTCACTTGCGGCGGCCAATGACCCAGGCACCCAGTGCCAAAGCCATGACGACCACAAAACCGAGAACGTCCGTGGCGTGCCAATGGCTGCCCCACAGGCCATGCCCTTCGTGGGCCCAGGCGGGGGCATGCAGGCAAGCGAGCGCCAAGGCGGTGGTGACAGCGGGTGCAAAGGTTTTCATGTCGTGGCTCTCTCGGTTCAAACAATGGGTTGGTGCACGGTCACCAATTTGGTGCCATCGGGAAAGGTGGCTTCGATCTGGATGTCGGGGATCATTTCGGCGATACCGTCCATCACATCGGCGCGCGTCAACACGGTGCGGCCTTCGCTCATCAGTTGGGCCACGGTTTTGCCATCGCGTGCGCCTTCCATCACGGCGGCACTGATCAGGGCGATGGCTTCGGGATAGTTCAGCTTCAGGCCTCGAGCCTTGCGCCGCTCGGCCAGAAGGGCGGCAGTGAAGATCAGTAGCTTGTCTTTTTCGCGAGGAGTCAGTTCCATTTTGGTGCGCCGTGAGCGTCTTGGTGCATTACATGGAAGGCATTAAGCAAAGAGCGTGCCCTTTATAGGGGGAGCGAAAAATTTCCCGGAAAAATACGGTTTTCAGGGTTCTACCTAGGGGTGGCACGGTGATTGCTGGTTGTCGGGCAGCGCTGTTTTTTGGTGCGCAATGGCGTGGGCAAGACTACGCTGCTCAAATGGAGGTTGGCATCGTGCCTGCTCCAGATCGTCCGTTTAAAACAAGGTGATCGTCTGCAACCAAGCTTCCGGCAATAAACGCAAAACATGTTCAGCCAACCATTGGTCAGCGCTGGATGCGACCGCCAAGCCTGTGAAAAAAATCATAGCGCCCATGATTTTTTTAGCGAGTTCTCCATGGTCCTGAACACGTTGTCGCATGGCCTGAAATGCTTGCCGAGATGCGTAGGCGACGACAACCAACGGGGTGGCTGCTCCCAAGCCAAAAAAGCCCAGAACCACCGCGCCTGACCACCCGCCGTTTTCGCTGGCCGCAAGGATCAAAGCCGAAGCAAGCAAAGGACCTGAGCAAGGACTCCACACCAAGCCCAGCAAAGCGCCCAGCATCAAGGCGCTCAACAATGTGTGGCCTTGCAAATGTGCAGACATGGCATGGGCACCACTGGCCAGCGGCGTCATCCATTGGGTGAATCGTTCATTCAGCGTCGGCCACCAGATCACCAGACCCATGACCATCAGCAAGACCGCACCGAACAGACGAATATGCGCGGTATCGAATCCCAAAACGGGCCCTAGGGTGCCCAGCAAAACACCCACACCGGCAAAAGACAAGGCCATGCCAATGCCCATGAGCAAAGGTCCCCAGCGATTGGCTTGCACCACACCTGCCAGAACCATTGGCAGAAGTGGAAAGACACAAGGCGACAAGGTGCTCAAACTGCCAGCAAGCCAGCTCAGGACCCAATGAGAAACCGTCAAAGTCAACACAGGCATCTCACGGTGCTGCTTGCAAGGCAGTACGCAAGACCCTAGGGTCGGTGATGCCACCCGAGCGGTGTATTTCTTTGTAACCCATGAAAACAATGAGTGTGGACTGCGCATGGACGCGCAGTTTTTTCATGATTTGACGAGACTGGTCATAGTCCACCACCAGCAAAGTGCCCGGCACAGTGGCATCTCCCTTGAAGCTGTGAAATACCTTTTCCTGCATCAGGCAGGTTGAACACCATTTCGCAAAAAAGGAAAGCGAGACCACCTCCCCGGCTTTCTGTCTTTTCAACAAGTTTTCCGGGCTGTACGGTTCAATGTCCATGGCCAAAGTCGGTATCGACACCAGGAAGAGAACTGCTGCAAAAGAATTTTTGATGAATGCCCACTTCATGACACAGCCTTTAGATTCCTCATGCATGGTGTGCAGATTCAATCTCTCTTGCGTTCATGTCTGTGAGCCCCTTCACTCTGGCACCCTAAAAGAGTGAAGCAGATACCCATCTATTGACATGGCACAAATAGAACATAAAGCCAGCCTGTAAATTGAGACGCTGATGGTCAAGTTGTGTGGATCAGCCAGTCAAACAACACACATCTGATGTCTCGTTTGCAGGCGGAGGTCAATCAGATGAAACGCATCCAAACTGGGCTTTCAGATAACTTGTTTGTCATTCCTTTTCAACCAAAACCACCCGTCGGGTTCGCGGCTTTGTATCTGCTCTTGACGCAATAACTTTTGAAGTCATGGACGAAACCACTCACTCATTCTCTGAACTTTTCAAGCAGCTTGGACTTCCGAGCAACCATGAGGCCATAGAGTTGTTTTTGAAAAAACATCGCCCACTCCATCCTTCGACCCGATTGGAGGACGCATCATTCTGGAATCCAAGTCAAGGTCATTTTCTGAAGGAGCAAATTTCTATGGATGCAGATTGGGCTGGGCTGATTGACCAACTGAGTTTGGCTCTGCGATGGACGAAGAACTGAAGGGCCCCCCAGGGCTTTGCCGTTTTTTGCAACTGCTTGGTCATGTGTTCTGCCAATGTATAGGCTTGTTAGCATGAGCCGTTTGATTTTTTACAAACTTGCAACCTCTACACCCCGGATCAACAAAAACTGTACGAACGGTTTGAGTGGCACGAAGTGGAACAGTCCATGGTGGATGGCGAACCCGTTAGCATCATTGTTAGAAATGCAACGCAAAACGCTTCGGTCTAATGATCGCCGAACGGCAAAGTCGCACAGAAAACTGACTCGATTTCAGGATTGCATTGAAGCTCTACAAATGGCCGTAGTCAGCCTAAAGCTGTCAGCGTGTCAAACACGTCAAAGGTCCGCTGCTGGCGCACCGCAACGATCGCGACAAACTTGGCGTGGCAGTCACCGCTTGTGTGCGACTGATGCACGACAACTCGTCAATTACTGCGATGCGTTGACCCAGTTCTCTGCTTCCAGCGCAGGCACCCGTGCGAACTCCCCCATGTTGTTCGTCACCAGCACCAAGCCTTCGCTGCGAGCGTGCGCTGCAATGTGCATGTCGTTCACACCGATAGGCAGGCCGAGTTTTTCCAAGGCAGCGCGAATGGCGCCGTAATGCTGCGCGGCCTTGGGGCCATAGGGCAGAACTTGCAGGCGACTGCAAAAATCTTCGACAGCGGCCAAGTTCTCGCTCACGCGGCTGCTTTTCTCCGCACCGTGCAAGAGTTCGGCGAGGGTGATGGAGGAAATGGCCATGCGGCTGGCGTTGGCGTTGAAAGTGGAAAGCACCTCGACAGGTCGCCGCTTCAACACGTAGATGACGATGTTGGTGTCCAGCAGGTAACGCAGCATCAGAGCGCCTCCCGCTCCGGCTGGTGTTGGGTAGCTCGCTCGGGCAGGAAATCGTCGCTCACGGTGGGGCCACCCAGAAAGAAGCTGTCCCAGGTTTGACCCAGGGGGGAGATGACTCGCTCGTTGCCTTTGACGCGTATCTCAACCTTTTGTACACCCTCGGGTAGACGCACGTCCAAAGGCAGACGAACGGCCTGGGTACGGTTGTTGACGAAAACAGTGCCGATGGACATGATGACCCCCCAAGGAAAAGTATATGGCGATTGTATATAGCGCCTCAACCGCAGTCAATTGGGCGGTTTACAGAGATTTCGCTTCCGCCACAGCACTCCCTTTGCGAGCTTCAGACGAACCACAACACACCCACCGCGCCACCCGCCACCATGGCCACGAATCCCAGTCCTACGGTCAGGCCGTAGCGAATCCCACCGCTGGCCATCGCCAAGGCGGTTTTGGCCACTGCGCTGGAGGCCAGAATGGCCACCAGTGCCCAATGCGCCCACTCGGGCGTCATGCCGCCTGATTGAATCAGTTGCGCAATGCTGGCAGCAGCAGCATGCACTTCTACCCAAGCCACGCACAGCGCAGCCACCAGCACGCCCACATCGCCAAAAACATGTTGCAGCCAGGCGGCGAGCAAGGACATCAAGGCAATGATGCTGGCCATGCCCATGGCATGGGTGAGCTTGAAGGCCCGCCCTGTGGGGGTCTTGGCACCATCCCCTTCGATGCGCCGCAAGGCGAGTACCACCACCAGCAGCAAGCCCAGGCCCGCCAACACCAGTGGCCAGCGCATGGCCACCAGCAGGGGCGGTGAGGCGGCCCCCAGCACCCCGGCAAAGAGCGTCAACGACGCCAGATTGGCCAGCAGGGCACAAGCCGCTGCGGGCAGTGCATCACTGTGTCCTGCCCGCACGCGCTGACCCGTGCTGACGACCACGGCAGTGGAGGACACAAAACCCGAAAAGAAGGCCGCCAGTGGCATACCCCAACGACCCCCCAGCGCCCGCTGCGCGACATGCCCCAGCATGCCTACCGCCATGACCAGCACCACGATGCGCCACAGTGTGATGGGTTGCAGCACACCCCAGGGGTCTATCGCTTGGTCTGACAGCAACGGCATCACGACCAGTGCTGCGGCAGCCAAGATGAGGGCGTCCTGCAATTCTTGATCGGTGATCAGAACACGGCTGATGTGCTGCGAAGCTTGTTTGGCGTGCAGCAGTGCGGCGGCCAACACACCGAGAGCCGCAGACAAGCTCGGGTTGTGTTGCGCCAGCGCTGACAACAACAGTGTCGTCAACAAAGCCACCTCGCCCGTCTGGTCGGGATTGGTTCGGGCAGTGGCCTGATAACCACCGATCACCAGTGCGCCGACCACCAAGACCGTGGCCACAAATGGCCAAGTGCCCAAACTCCAGCTCACATAACCGAGCATCGCCACCAGCGTGTGCGTTCGCGTGCCGGCCTTGGTCATCTCTGGCGCGTATCGGCGCTCGCGCACCACACCGATCAGCAAGCCCACCCCCAAGGCGGTCAGCAAACCGATCCAATGCGCGGAGGTGTTCATGACAAAACAAACATCATCCGCATCTGACCACGAGGCTCAGCGCTTCACCGTGATCCAGATCACTCTCGGATTGAACAAGGCTTGGCGTCGTGCGCCTGTGCCCAGCTCAAAGATTCATGCAATGGAGTTTGGGTGTAAGAAACTCAGGGTTTAGACATGCCAGAGCCGTGGGTACGTGCCCTGCAATCCCCACATCTCTTGACGCCACGCAGCCCACACCCGCCGCAGCAATTGCATGGCAGGCTCGGTCACCGGTGCCAGCACCCGCAGCACGATGACTTGTTGGTGTGGTGAGGTGGCCCCTGCGGTCAGGCGCAGTTCAGAGGCTTCGAGCAAATCGCGGGCACAGGCCAGAGCCCGTTCGATGCGCTCATCGGCCATGGCGCTGCCCGATGCAAACACCAACGTGGCCATGCAGCGCTGGCCTGCCAGGCCCAGCGGGCTGTCCATCAGGCGGGTGTCGTCGGCGTTGAGTGTGCCGCGTTCGAGCCACACGCCGGGGATTTCCAGGTGTTGGCGAAACCTGCCTTGCACATAGGGCAAGTCGGCTGCAGGCAGTCCAAACGCGGTGAGGTCCCAGGCCATCATTTCTGCGCCGGGGGCCAGGTCAAACACGGCGCGGTTGAGCGCATCGCATTGGTTGTAGGCAATGGCTTCCAAAGGCAGCCATTCCAAGCGAGCGCCAGACTCGACACGCGCATGCACCTGTTGTTTGGCCAGCCCGGCTTCAGACCGGTAAAAGCGCGTGGCCCCTGGCGTGGTCACCAGGCCATGCGCGCCTGTTGCGACAGTGACTTGTATGTCGAGGGTGTCGCCACCCACCAGGCCACTGGGCGGGTGCACCAGCACGTTGTGGCAGACCGCATCGCCTTCGGGGTAGAGACTTTGCAAGATGCGCAGCGGGCCCTGGTGCAGGTAGCGTGCGACGCTGCGGTTGGACTCCAGCGTGTAGTCGAGCTGTAGGCTGGCGTGCCAGGTCGAGCGTCCGGATGCGTCTGCTGCACGCACCTCACTGACCTGGCTCACCCCATCCACCTTACTCGCCTTGCGAGCCGCGGTGTGCCCAGCCGGTGGTGCGTTTTTCGATGGCGCTGAACAGTTCGTACATGGCCATGGCCATCGCACCCACCACCACCAAACCTGAGAACGCCAAGCCCATTTGCATGGCCGAACCGGCCGAGATCAGCAAGTAGCCAATGCCTTCGTTGGACGCCGTCATCTCGGACACGGTGGTGCCCACAAAGGCCAAGGTGATCGCGACTTTGAGCGAGCCATAAAAGTAAGGCATGGAGCGGGGCAGCCCGACTTTGATCAGCACGTCCCAGCGCTTGGCGCCCAGCACACGCAGCACGTCTTCCAGCTCAGGCTCCAGCGTGGCCAAACCGGTGGCGATGTTCACCATGATCGGGAAGAAGCTGATGAGGAAAGCCGTGAGGATGGCGGGGCCGATGCCGATGCCGAACCACACCACCAAGATCGGAACAAAGGCCGCTTTGGGCAGCGCGTTGAAGGCGGTCATGAGCGGGTACACGGCGGCATAGGCCAAGCGTGAGCTGCCGATGATGAAACCGAGCAACACGCCCACCACGATGGCGATGCCAAAGCCGACCATGGTCACCCAAAAGGTGCGCCAGGCGTGGCCCGCGATCACGTCGCGGTATTCGATGGTTTGTTGTGCGATGCGCGAGGGGCTGGGGAACACGAATTCCGACACGTTGAAGGCGCGGCACAGGCCCTCCCAAATCAGGATGCTCAGCACCAGCAAGATCCAGGGTGACCAGCTTTCGAGGGATTTTTTGTTCATGAGGGGCTCCCGATCATTGGTTGATGGCTGCACCGGTCTTGCGCATGGCACCGATGTGGCCGCGCAGCTCGTGCACGATGTTGGTGAATTCAGGGGTGTAGGTGATCTCGAGGTC
>CANGZO010000027.1 GCA_947458305.1 Comamonadaceae bacterium | reverse complement strand
GCAGCGCGCAGGGCCAGGCGGCCAATGCGGCCGAATCCGTTGATACCCAACTTGATGGTCATGGTGAGAGCCTCGGGAGATAAGTTACTAAACCGTTACGTCACCGGATTGGAAATCAGGACCCTTGCGAGAACCTGATCCCCTGTGCCGGTCAGTGTGCCTTGTCAGGCCTTGAGCAATGCAGCGTGGACCGTGTCGGCCACGTTTTCGGCGGTGAAGCCAAAGTGTTTGAAGAGCACAGGCGCTGGAGCCGATTCGCCATAGGTGTCGATGCCGACCACCGCAGCGCAGCCGTATTTCCACCAGCCGTCGGTGGAGCCCATTTCGACCGCCACGCGGGGCAGGCCTTTGGGCAGCACGCTTTGTTTGTATTCGGTGTCTTGGCGGTCAAACACATTGGTGCTGGGCATGGACACCACGCGCACACCGATCTTGCGTTCGGCCAGCAGCTTTTGCGCAGCCAGGGCCAGTTGCACCTCAGAGCCGGTGGCGATGATCACGCCGTGGGTCTTTTGGATGCCAACGTGTTCTGGCTCGGACAACACATAAGCGCCACGGCTGATGTCACCCAGATCGCTCTTGGGTGAGTAGGCCAGGTTTTGGCGGCTGAGCAGCAAGGCCGAGGGGCGGTGGGCGTTTTGCAAAGCCACAGCCCAGGCTACGGTGGTTTCGGCCGTGTCGGCAGGACGCCACACGTCCAAGCCAGGGATCAAGCGCAGGCTGGCGGCGTGCTCGATGGACTGGTGGGTGGGGCCGTCTTCGCCCAGACCAATCGAGTCATGGGTGAAGACGTGGATCACGCGCTGCTTCATCAGCGCTGCCATGCGGATGGCGTTGCGCGAATAGTCAGAGAAGGTGAGGAAGGTGCCGCCATAGGGGATGTAGCCGCCGTGCAGGGCCACGCCGTTCATGATGGCGGCCATGCCGAATTCGCGCACGCCGTAGTTGATGTGTCGACCGATTTTTCCGTCTTCGGTCTTGACCACGTCACCCGCCAGGTCCACGCGGAAGGCGGGGGTGCTCTTGGTGTTGGTCAGGTTGGAGCCGGTCAGGTCGGCCGAGCCGCCCAGCATTTCGGGCAGGGCAGCGGTAAAGGCTTCCAGCGCCAGCTGGCTCGCCTTGCGGCTGGCCACGGTCTCGCCCTTCGTGTGGGCAGCGACCACGGCGTCAAACGCCACTTGGTTGAAGTTCTTGGGCAAGTCGCCCTTCATGCGGCGCACAAACTCTTTGGCTTGTGCAGGGAAAGCGGCTTTGTAAGCGGCAAAGGCCTTGTTCCATTCGGCTTCGCGGGCTTTGCCAGCGGCTTTGGCGTCCCAATCGACATAAATATCTTTGGGGATCTTGAAGGGCTCAGCCGTCCAGCCCAGGGCTTCACGGGTGAGTTTGATTTCTTCAGCGCCCAAAGGCTCGCCGTGGGCTTTGGAGGTGCCTGCGCGGTTGGGCGAGCCCTTGCCGATGGCGGTTTTGCAGACGATCAAAGTAGGTTTGTCGGCGCTGTGTTTGGCGGCGGCGATGGCCTTGGAAACTGCAGCGGCGTCATGGCCGTCCACGGCGTCGATCACGTTCCAGCCGCAGGCGGCAAAGCGCTGAGGCGTGTTGTCGATGAACCAAGGGGCGACTTGCCCGTCGATGGAGATGCCGTTGTCGTCGTAAAGAGCAATCAGTTTGTTCAGCTTCCAGGCACCGGCCAGGGCCACGGCCTCGTGGCTGATGCCTTCCATCAGGCAGCCGTCACCCAGGAACACGTAAGTGTGGTGAGAGACGATCTTGTGGCCGTCCTTGTTGAACTCGGCAGCCAGCATCTTCTCGGCCAGGGCCATGCCCACGGCGTTGGTGATGCCTTGGCCCAGGGGGCCGGTGGTGGTTTCTACGCCAGGGGTCACGCCCACTTCAGGGTGGCCAGCGGTTTTGCTGTGCAGGGTACGGAAGTTCTTGAGTTCTTCGATCGGCAGTTTGTAGCCAGTCAGGTGCAGCACCGAATAGATCAGCATCGAGCCGTGGCCGTTGGACAGCACAAAGCGGTCGCGGTTGGCCCAATGGGGGTTCGTGGGGTTGTGCTGCAGGTGATCGCCCCACAGTGCCACAGCCATGTCGGCCATGCCCATGGGGGCGCCGGGGTGCCCCGAGTTGGCTTGTTGAACAGCGTCCATAGAAAGGGCGCGGATGGCGTTGGCCATTTGTTGCTGGTTTGCCATGTGGGCAGCTCCGGGGAAGGGGTTCTGGAAAACCCGTGATTTTAGCGGTTGTCCATTGGCTGACCCGGCTTTCGCAGTCCGGCATGGGGCCCTGCAAGACGTGATCAGGACTGGGTTTCTTTTTGCTGCCGGGCCAGCACATAGCGGCGCATGGCCACGGCCGGCGCATCGGCGGCCACCGAAAATTCGTACAAGTCCTCGGCGGGCGTGTGGGCCAGAGCCTGTTCTTGCAGCGCCAGGCCGTCCACGTCTTCTTGAAAAGCCACAAAGAGTTGATCGTGCATGAAGCGCGTGGTGCCTGAATCGTTCAACGCAAAGTCTCGCCCATGCACGATGAAGTAATGCGTGCTGGTGGCGGTCTCGGGCGTGGGCATGTGCGCGGTGCGGATGCGGAACTGCGGGCGGTTTGTTTCGGGCAGATGGCAGTCGTAAAACAGCACCGACACCTCGTGCAGGCCCAGACTTCGGAACTCGGAACGCACGATGCGAGCGGCCTGGCCCTGCCCCGTCAGGCCGGTGGGCACACCCCACACCGGGGGCAGCGTGGTTGGCACCACCTGGCGCAGCAAGGCGAATTGGCCATCGCCGATTTCGGTGTCGAACGCGGCCTTGGCGTAATCGGGCGTGCCAAAGCTTTTGGCGTGCAAAAAGCTCAAATGCGTCAAGTCCAGCAGGTTCTCGTGCAGGCGCACATAGCTCGCTTGCAGGCTCAAATAGCCTTGAGAGCGCTCCCATTCGGTGCTCTCCATCCAGTCTTGCGCGGGCAGTTTGCTGAGGTCGGCTTGGCTCTCCTCGCCCATCCAGATCCAGACCACCGCGCCGCGTTCGTGGGTGCGGTAAGCGCGGATGCCCATGTTGTGAGGGCAGTTCGCTTGCGAGGGCACTTCGATGCAATTGCCTTCGCTGTTGAAGCGCAGGCCGTGGTAGCCGCACACGATGGTGTCCTGATCCAAAGTGCCGGCCGACAAGGGCATGGAGCGGTGGGGGCAGCGGTCTTCCAGCGCCACCACTTGCCCCTGGGTGCTGCGAAAGAACACCAGGCGTTTGCCGAGCAAGGTGCGGGCCAGCAGCTGGTCTTTGATCTCTACGCCAAAGGCGGCCACATACCAGTCGTTCATGACAAAAGGGGTGTGGCGGTCGGCCATGCGTTGAGAAGCGTTTTGTACGGCGGCAATCACGGCGGGCAGGGGGCGTGTCATGGCGGTGCTCTTTCTTGACCAGCCGACCAGTATGGTGGCCGGGCTTTGAAAAATGAGTTTAGGGCCCAGGGCCCAGGGGGCGCTGTCCCATGAGCGCCTCCGGGCATGGCAATATCCGGGGCATGTCTTTCACTTTTGATTCTCAGGCCATGGTTCTGGCCGCCGGGCGCGGTGAGCGCATGCGCCCCCTGACCGACAGCACGCCCAAACCCTTGCTGCCCGTGCGTGGCCAAGCCCTGATGCAGTGGCCCATGCAGGCGTTGGCGCGTGGCGGCTTTGTGCGCCAACTGGTCAACACCGCCTGGCTGGGGTCGAACATATCGGACCATTTTGGCGATCAGGTCCGCTGGCCAGATTTGCCCGTGGTTGATTTGACGTATTCGCATGAGGGCCAGGATTTTGGCCATGCCTTGGAAACCGCAGGCGGCATCGTGCGCGCCTTGCCCCATTTGGCCGAGGTGTTTTGGGTGGTGGCGGGCGACGTGTTTGCGCCTGATTTCATGTTCACAGCGCAGGCTGTCCAGCGCTTTGAAGCCAGCCCGGCCTTGGCGCACCTGTGGCTGGTGCCCAACCCGGAGCACAATCCGGGCGGCGACTTTGGCCTGTCGGCCACGGGGCAGGTGCTCAACTTGGCCAAAGGCTCGGAGGGTTGCCAATACACCTTCAGCACCGTGGCTCTGTATAAAAAAGCTTTTTTTGCAGCTTGTGGCCTGCCGCCGGGTAACCCTGAGGGCGTCGCGCTGGCGCTGGCCCCTTTGCTGCGCGCCGCGATGGATCTGGGCCGGGTGACGGGTGAGGTGTACCCAGGCCGTTGGACCGATGTGGGCACCCCCAAGCGGCTGGCGCAATTGAATGCCCCCGATGTGACCTGAATTTGGCCCAGCCCCCATTAAGCTTGTGCCCTTGTTGACCCAACCCAATACCCTGACTGCCATGAACACGTCCCAACTCTACGCCGACCGCCGCGCCCGCTTGGCAGCCCAATTGGGCGCAGGCGGCATCGCCGTCATCCCCACTGCCCCCGAGCGCCAGCGCAACCGCGACAGCGATTACCTGTACCGGCACGACAGCTACTTTTATTACCTGACGGGTTTCACTGAGCCGCATGCCACCCTGGTGATCACGGCCGAGGGCGAGACCACGCTGTTTTGCCAACCCAAAGACCTGGAGCGCGAAATCTGGGACGGCATCCGCTTGGGGCCAGACGCTGCACCCGCTGCTTTGGGCGTGAACCGGGCCTTGCCCATCGGCGAGATGGCCGCACACATGCCCAAGTTGCTGGAAAACCGCAGCACCGTTTGGTACCCGTTTGCCATCCACACCGGGCTCGAAAGTCTGGTGAACGGCTGGCTGCAATCGGTGCGGGCGCGGGTGCGTTACGGCGCTATGTGCCCCGAGCAGCAACGCGATCTTTGCAGCCTGCTCGATGAGATGCGCCTGGTCAAAGACGCACACGAACAAGACATCATGCGCCGCGCCAGCGCCATCAGCGCCCGCGCCCACATCCGCGCCATGCAGCGCAGCGCCGCCATGCTGCGTGCGGGGCAAGAGGTGCGCGAATACCATTTGGATGCTGAGTTGCTGCACGAGTTCCGTCAAAGCGGCTCACAGTACCCGGCCTATGGCTCCATCGTGGCGGGTGGGGCCAATGCTTGCGTGTTGCATTACCGTGCCGACACCGCCTTGATCCGCGATGGTGATTTGGTGCTGATCGACGCCGGGTGCGAGCTGGACGGTTACGCCAGCGACATCACCCGCACCTTCCCGGCCAACGGAAAGTTCAGCGGCCCCCAACGCGCTTTGTACGACCTGGTGCTGGCCTCGCAAGACGCGGCTGTGGCCGCCACCAAAGCCGGTGCACGTTTTGTCGATCCGCACGAAGCCACCGTCGCGGTCTTGGCTCAGGGCCTGCTCGATGTCGGCGTGCTCGACAAGAACAAAGTCGGCAACGCACAAGACGTGATCGCCAACCGCAGCTACTTTCAGTTTTACATGCACCGCACGGGTCACTGGCTGGGCATGGATGTGCACGACTGCGGCAGCTATGTCGAACCCTCGCAAGTGGGCCAGGTCAGTGAGCGTAAGGACCCGCTGAGCGGCGAGTTGATCAAGGACCGCCCCAGCCGCATCCTGCAGCCGGGCATGGTGCTGACCATCGAGCCGGGCCTCTATGTGCGCCCTGCGCCGGGCGTGCCCGAGCAATTCCACCACATCGGCATCCGCATCGAAGACGACGCCATCGTGACCGAAACCGGTTGTGAACTGATCACGCGGGGTGTGCCGGTCAAGGCCGACGAGATCGAAGCCCTGATGCGCGGCTGAAGCGCCCATGCAGCCAAGTTCGCTGCCCACGGGTTCGGGCACGCTGCTCTCCTTACAGACAGGCCAGGTTCGCCCCCTCATGGTGGGTGGGCGCAAGCTGGTGTCGGCCATTGGCAAAACCACGGTCTCTGGCCCCATCGAGGTCGGGGTCTTGGGGCTGGCCGGTGATGAACAAGCCGACTTGTCGGTGCATGGGGGCCTCAGCAAAGCCGTGTATGCCTTGCCATCAGAACATCTGGCCTGGTGGCAGGCGCAGCGCCAAGCGCGGGGTGCGACGATGTTTGAAGAAGCTTTGGCGCCGGGCTACCTCGGTGAAAACCTCAGCCTGCAAGGCGTGCTCGAACGCGACCTCTTCGTGGGCGACCGCTTGGATTTTGGCGGTGTGGTTCTGCGTGTGACCCAGCCGCGCGAGCCCTGCGGCAAATTCAACGCCGTCATGGGCTATGCCCTGGCCGCCAAAGACATGGTGCAAAGCGGGCGCTGTGGTTTTTATTTGGCGGTGGACCAGCCGGGTCGTTTGCAAGTTGGTGCGCCGTTTCAAATCATCCCAGGGTCACGATCGGTCAGCGTGGCGCAGGCTTTGCAGCACAAGGCCTGGAAACATTTGCGTTGAACAGTCGCCGTGTCGGCCCTCATTTGTGCCAAAAAGTCAAAAGCCAACTCACTTGCTACGCAGATTTACGCAGTCTTGACCCCCTAATCCGGGCCCTACAATGAAACGACTACCGATTCGACACGCCCACCCATGTGTTCGAACGGACACAAGAAGGCTGCTGAACCCCAGCAGCCCACTGGAAAAACTTACAGCGGAGCACATCCATGACCAACAAGGTTCAAGCCGAAGAAAAACGCGCCCAATTGCGCAAAGCGGCGCTCGAATACCATGAGTTTCCGACCCCCGGCAAGGTGGCCATTGCCGCCACCAAACAGCTGGTGAACCAGCACGATCTGGCCCTGGCCTACTCGCCCGGCGTGGCTGCACCCTGCGAAGAAATCGTCAAAGACCCGGCCAACGCCTTCAAGTACACCAGCCGTGGCAACCTGGTGGGTGTGGTGACCAACGGCACGGCCGTGCTGGGCTTGGGCGACATTGGCCCACTGGCCAGCAAGCCGGTCATGGAAGGCAAGGGTGTTTTGTTCAAGAAGTTCTCGGGCATTGATGTGTTCGACATCGAAATCAACGAGAAGGATCCGGATAAGCTGGTCGAGATCATCGCCTCGCTGGAGCCGACCTTTGGTGGCATCAACCTCGAAGACATCAAGGCGCCTGACTGCTTTTACATTGAGCGCAAGCTGCGCGAGCGGATGAAGATCCCGGTCTTTCATGATGACCAGCACGGCACCGCCATCGTGGTGGGGGCGGCCATCTTGAACGGCTTGAAGGTCGTGGGCAAGGACCCCAAACAGATCAAACTGGTCACTTCGGGCGCGGGCGCCGCGGCGCTGGCTTGCTTGGGCCTTTTGGTCAAGCTGGGCATTCCACGCGAAAACATTTGGGTCACCGACTTGGCCGGCGTGGTCTATGAAGGCCGCACTGAGCTGATGGATGAAGACAAAATTCAGTTTGTGCAAAAGACCGAGCTGCGCACGCTGCGTGAAGTGATTGCCGGTGCTGACGTGTTCCTGGGCCTGTCGGCAGGCGGTGTGCTCAAACAAGACATGGTCCAGTCCATGGCTGCCAAGCCCCTGATTTTTGCGCTGGCCAACCCCAACCCCGAAATCAACCCCGAAGACGTCAAAGCCGTGCGCGACGACGCCATCATGGCCACGGGCCGCACCGATTACCCCAACCAGGTCAACAACGTCCTGTGTTTCCCCTACATCTTCAGGGGCGCGCTCGATGCGGGTGCATCCACCATCACGCTGGAGATGGAAATCGCTGCTGTCCACGCCATCGCCGAATTGGCCCAAGCCGAGCAAAGCGAAGTGGTGGCCGCTGCCTATGCGGGCGAGCCCTTGGCTTTTGGCCCCGAATATTTGATCCCCAAGCCGTTTGATCCGCGTTTGATGATCAAAATCGCCCCTGCCGTCGCGCAGGCGGCCGCCGACAGCGGCGTGGCCCTGCGGCCCATCAAAGACATGGACGCTTACCGTGAAAGCCTGCAAGGCTTTGTCTATGCCTCGGGCACCATGATGAAGCCGATCTTCACGGCGGCCAAGCGCGCCTTGAAAAAGCGCGTCGCCTACAGCGAGGGCGAAGAAGAGCGCGTGCTGCGCGCCGCCCAGATTGTGGTGGACGAAGGCATTGCCCGCCCCACGCTGATCGGCCGCCCGGCCGTGATTGCCGAGCGCATTGAGAAATTTGGTCTGCGCTTGAAAGAAGAGCTCGATTACGACGTGGTCAACGTTGAAATGGACCACCGCTACCGCGATTTCTGGCAGACCTACCACCGCATGACCGAGCGCAAGGGCATTACCCAGCAGATCGCCAAGATCGAAATGCGACGCCGTCTGTCTTTGATCGGTGCCATGTTGCTGCACAAAGGCGATGTGGACGGGATGATCTGTGGCACCTGGGGCACCAACCCGATGCACCTGAATTACATCGACCAAGTCATCGGCAAGCGTGCGGGGGTCAACACATTCGCCTGCATGAACGGTTTGATGTTGCCCGGACGCCAGGTGTTCATGGTGGACACCCATGTCAATTACGACCCCACCGCTGAGCAATTGACCGAATTCACCATCATGGCGGCCGAAGAAATGCGCCGATTTGGCATTCAGCCCAAAGCTGCCTTGTTGTCGCACTCTAATTTTGGCTCGTCTAACCAACCCAGCGCCGTCAAAATGCGCGATGTGTTGGAGCTGTTGCGCCAGAAGGCCCCTTGGCTCGAAGTCGATGGCGAGATGCACGGGGATGTGGCTTTGGACGCCGCCGCACGCCACGCCATCATGCCCAACAGCACCTTGATAGGTGATGCGAATTTGTTAGTTTTGCCAAATATCGATGCCGCAAACATCGCTTACAACTTGCTCAAAACCGCTGCCGGGGGCAATATTGCCGTTGGTCCGGTTTTACTGGGCGCTGCCAAGCCGGTCCATATCTTGACGCCCAGCACGACCGTGCGTCGAATTGTGAACATGACGGCCTTGACGGTGGCAGACGCGAACGCTGCGCGCTAAAGCGCTTTAAGGGGAGTGCGCGCTCACCTGCGTTAAAAATGCTCAAAATACCTTTGCCTGTTTATTGGGCATTCGCTTGCATTTTTATCGCATTTGCATCACACTAGCGCCTTTGAGTTTTCGGGTAAACCCGGAGGCTCCTGAAAGGTGTATGCATGAGGATGGCCCAGCAATTCGTGCCCCGTCAGCGCTGGTTTGCTGTGCTGATGGGCCTTGTTTGGATGGCTTGCACAATTTTGGTGCACGCCAAACAGCCCAACGAGACTGCAGGCTTGGCCACCGTTTTGGTGACTGAGCTGCCCCGCGAAGCGCAAGAAACCTACCGAGCCATCCGAAAGGGTGGTCCTTTTCCTTACGAAAAGGACGGTACTGTTTTTGGCAATCGCGAGCGGCTCTTGCCTCGTGAGGACCGCGGTTTTTACCGTGAATACACCGTCAGGACCCCTGGAGAGCGCACCCGTGGTGCTCGCCGCATTGTTTGTGGCGGTCCAGTGCCAGTGGAACCGAAGGCCTGTTACTACACCCAAGACCATTACGCGAGTTTTCGCATGATGGTCGATCGACCCTAATTTTTGTTTGAGAAAGACCACGGAGATGGACACGCTGACACGCCATGACCAAGAGGCGCCCCTGAAGGGCGTGCGGTCAAATATCGTGCAGTCGATTCGCGCTTACCGCGTGAGCGACCTGCAGGAAGCCGCCCAAGGATTGGGGCATCACTTTTTGTATGCCAATTTGGCAGAAGCCCAAAGCAAGCAAGATGTGCTGGATTTGATCGGTGCGCAATTCACATTGCCATCGCATTTCGGCAAAAACTTCGATGCGCTTTACGACTGCATGACAGACCCTTTGCACAAATCGGGCCCACAGCCCGGTTTCATCGTCGTGCTGGAGCAGATCCCTGCCCACGTTAAATTCGACAAAGAAGCCCGCGAGCAATTGCTGGACATCTTCCGCGACACGGCAGATTTCTGGGGAGACAGGAAGGTACCCTTCCGATGCTTCTATTCTTTTCTGTAGCCCGTTCTGCGCAAAACAGCCAAGCAGGACGGGCGATTGAGGCACAAACCGAGGACGCCGCCATGGCCGAGTCGGTCGAGGAAGGTGAAAAAATGCCCACCGACAAGTTGGTGGACGTCTCGCCGTTGGCGCTGCGCATGAGCAGCCCTTTCAACGCAGGGTACTGGCTCGCAGCAGCCTGATTCCTTGAGCAGCCCGGAGGGCCGCGCCAACCTCAAAAAACCCGCTTTGTAGCGGGTTTTTTGATGTCTGCAAAGTGGACTCTCACGGGTGCTTTTTGTGCGGTATCAATGCAGGCGGCTGGGGCAACCTTTGCAGCAATCCCTGCAAAGCCCAAGCCACAGTGGCTTGCCGCACGCTTTGACGGTCACCGCCAAAGTTTTGCCGTTCTGCGTGAACCTGGCCATCGATGCACCAAGCCAGCCAGACAGTGCCCACGGGTTTGTCGGCGCTTCCACCATCGGGGCCGGCAATGCCCGTGACGGCCACCGACACCCTGGCGGGTGTCCGGTAAAAAGCGCCCAGCGCCATGGCGCGCGCGACGGCCTCGCTGACCGCGCCCTCGGCAGCGATCACATCCGGTGGGACACCCAGCAAATCGGTCTTGGCAGCGTTCGAGTAGCTGACAAAACCCCGTTCAAACCACCGGCTGGAGCCTGGCAAGTCGGTGCAATGGGCGGCAATCAAGCCACCTGTGCAGCTTTCGGCGGTGGCCATCATCCATTGCAATGAAAGGAGCCGATCCGCCAGACGAGAAGTCACATCATCCATCCAAATGACCTCCAAAGTGCGATGACAAAAAGGGTGCAAAAGGCGGCGACCAGGTCGTCAAAGACGATGCCCCAGCCGCCCCGCCATCCAAATCCCTTGAACAAACCATCAGCCCAAGCCACCGGACCCGGTTTCACGGCATCGAAAAAACGAAACAACACAAACGCCACCAGCTGTCCTGTGAAGCTGGTGGGGGCGAGTATGAAAAAAATCAGCCACATGGCCACAATTTCATCCCAGACAATCGCGCCGGGGTCGCTCACGCCCATGTTTAGTGCTGTCACCGTGCAGGCCCACCAGCCCAAGAGGATGGCGCAGCCGATCAAAGCCGCCTGCAAGGGCAAAGACAAGCTTTGTTGAATGAGCAACCAAGACGCCCACCCCCACAAGCTGCCCACCGTGCCCGGGGCTTTGGGGGACAAGCCCGAGCCAAAACCCAAAGCGATCGCATGGGCGGGGTGCTTGAACATGAACCCCGCCGTCGCACGCACGGGCCCCAGCTGGGCGGTGTCGAAAGGGGTGGTCATTGGCTCGCTCATCGTCATGCGAAATGGTCAAAAGAACGGAAGTCGTGTTGCACAACATCCCCTTGGTCATCCATCAGCACCAAGCCGCTGTCTGGCGTGATATGGCCAATGCGGGTGATGGGTGTCCCGCTGCTCAGGGCGGCCGCTTCGACCGCTTGCTGCAAGGCGGGCGGGGCGGTGAACACGAGTTCGTAATCGTCACCGCCAGTCAGCACGCAGCGCAGCAGCCATTCACGGGGGCAGTCCCAGGCTTGGCGGGTGAGCATCAGCTGCGAGAGGGCAGGCAAGTTCAGCTGGGCGCCGACACCGCTGGCTTTGAGGATGTGTCCCAAGTCGCCCAGCAAGCCATCGCTGACGTCGGCCATGGCCGTGGCCACGCCGCGCAAAGACGTGCCCAACGCGATGCGGGGTGTCGGTGATTCCAGGCGGGTTCGTGCCGCGTCAAAAACAGCTTGCGGCACGCTCAAGTGGCCCCGAAAAACCTCCAAGGCCAGTCGGGCATCGCCCAAATGACCGCTGACATAAATGTCGTCCCCTGTTTGCGCTGTGCTGCGCAAAATGGACTGCCCATGCGGGGTTTCGCCCATCACCGTGATGGCGATGTTCAAAGGGCCTTGGGTGGTGTCGCCACCGATCAACTCACAGCCGTGCGCATCGGCCAAGCCAAAAAGGCCCTGAGAAAAACCCAGCAGCCAGTCTTCGTCTGCGCGGGGCAACGACAAGGACAGAAAAAAAGCGCGAGGTGTCGCACCGCACGCGGCCAAATCGCTGAGGTTCACAGCCAAGGCTTTGTGGCCCAAAGACCGGGGGGACACAGTGGATAAAAAGTGACGCCCTTCGACCAGCATGTCGGCCGAAAAAGCCAACTGGTGACCAGGGCGGGGCGTCCAAACCGCGCAGTCGTCGCCAATGCCAACGGCTGCTTGCCGTGCAGGACGTTTGAAGTAGCGCTCGATCAGCTCAAATTCACCCATGCCCATGAGCTTAACCGCAAGTCACAAAGGGGCGGCTCAGTGCAGGGTGCGGCCCGTGGGCATGGTGTTGGACGATTCCAAAATGAACGTGCCGATGGCCGCGTCGAACCGGTGACCGTCTTCCGCCACAAAAAAATAACTGCCACCCATGGTGCCGCTGGGGGCGCGCAAACGGCAGCCGCTGGTGTACTGGAAGGATTCACCAGGGCGAAGAAAGGGCTGCTGGCCGACGACACCCAAACCTTTGACCTCTTCGGAGTGCCCGCGTTCGTCCTGAATCACCCAATGACGAGAGATCAGTTGCACAGGCACCTTGCCTGTGTTGGTCACCGTGACGGTGTAGGCAAAGGCAAAGACCTCTTGCAAGGGCTTGCTTTGGTCGGGCACATATTGGGGCACGACATCGATTTGAACGTTGTAAGCAGACATAGGCCGATGTTAACTGCGACAATTCTGGGATGACGAAGACCTACCGCATTGCCCCTTCCATTCTCTCGGCTGATTTCGCTCGTTTGGGCGACGAGGTCAAAAGCGTCATCGACGCTGGCGCCGACTGGATCCACTTTGATGTGATGGACAACCATTACGTGCCCAACCTCACCTTCGGGCCCATGATTTGCCAAGCGCTCAAGCCGCATGCCAAAACAGCCACTGGTTTGGCCGTACCGATCGATGTGCATCTGATGGTCTCGCCAGTCGATGCGCTGGCCGCGTCTTTTGCCGAAGCCGGCGCCGACCTCATCAGTTTTCACCCCGACGCCAGCGGGCATGTGCATCGCAGCATCCAGGCCATCAAGAGCAAAGGCGTGAAGGCGGGTTTGGTGTTCAATCCGGCCGAACCGCTGGATGTGCTGGAGTGGACCATCGACGAGATCGATCTGATCCTGATCATGAGCGTGAACCCGGGTTTTGGGGGCCAAAGCTTCATCGATTCGGCCTTGCGCAAGGTCGAGTTAGCGCGCCAATGGATCGAGCGCAGCGGCCGAGACATTCGCCTGGAAGTGGACGGCGGCATCAAAGCCGACAACATCCGCCGCGTGGCCGATGCAGGGGCGGATACCTTTGTGGCGGGCAGTGCCATTTTTGGCAAACCCGATTACAAGGCTGTGATCGACCAGATGCGCGTCGCTTTGTCCTGAAGGGGGGAAGCCCCATGCATGATCTGACGCAGATTGACGCGGTCATTTTTGACCTGGACGGCACCTTGGTGCACACCTTGGGTGATTTTCAGGTGGCTTTGCACCGCACCATGGCCGACTTGGACTTGCCTCCGGTGTCGGACGCGCTCATTGAGCAAACCATCGGCAAAGGCTCCGAGCACCTGATCCGCAGCCTTTTGGCGCATCAAATCAACCGGCCCGAAGTCAAAGGGGTGGGGCAAGCGTGTGCAGCCTTGACGGTGGACGCCTTGTTCGACCGCGCCTGGCAGCGTTACCAATACCACTACCTGGCCATCAACGGCCAGTTTGCCGATGTCTACCCCGGCGTGCTGGAGGTGCTCCAGCACTTGGCGGGTCAAGGCGTGCCCATGGCGTGTCTGACCAACAAGCCCTTGGCCTTTGCCCAAGCCCTGCTCAAAGACAAGGCCTTGACGCCCTTTTTTGGCCCCGTATTTGGTGGGGACAGCTTTGAGCGCAAAAAGCCTGATCCTTTGCCGATCCTGAAAACCTGTGAAGCCTTGGGCAGCCCTGTGGCCAGGACCCTGATGGTGGGTGACTCGAGCAACGATGCCCAAGCGGCCCACGCCGCCGGATGCCCCGTCGTGCTGGTGACTTATGGCTACAACCATGGCCAACCCGTTCAAGACACGCCTGCTGCTGCTTGGTTAGACAGCTTGGCCGATTTGCCTGCGCGCATGAAGGCTTGACCATTCGACCAAAGTGCCTGCTGGCGTTTCTGCCACTGTGCCTTAGGGCTTTGCTACACTCGCAACACCATGTGCATCCTCCATCATCATTCCAGCGCAGCCAGCCTGCCGAGCCATTCCTCAGCGGAAGGCCGGGGAGCCTGGCCCTGGCGTCGGCCAGCCTGACCCCACCGACCGTGCGGCCTTGCCCGCCACCCGCGCCCAGCTTCATT
>CANGZO010000026.1 GCA_947458305.1 Comamonadaceae bacterium | reverse complement strand
TCAGCTCGATCCATTTGCTCAAAACCTTCATCAACGCCGCCAACTACACAGAACAGGTCTTGATGTGGCAAACCATCATCCACATCGCCTTCTTGTTCAGCGCCATCGCCATCGCCTATGCAGACCGCTTGATGTCGCACCACGACAAAGCTGAGCACTGATCCCGTTTTTCTTGAATACTCACAGACGCACACACCATGACCACCCTGATCAAACAAGACGACCTGATCGAATCTGTCGCTGCTGCCCTGCAGTACATCAGCTACTACCACCCCGCTGACTACATCGCCCACCTGGCCCGCGCCTACGAGCGCGAGCAGAGCCCTGCGGCCAAAGACGCCATCGCCCAGATCCTGACCAACAGCAAGATGAGCGCCACCGGCCACCGCCCGATTTGCCAGGACACCGGCATCGTCAACGTGTTCCTGGAAGTGGGCATGGACGTGAAGTTTGACAACTTCACCGGCAGCTTGGAAGACGCCGTCAACGAAGGCGTGCGCCGTGGCTACAACCATCCCGACAACACGCTGCGCGCATCCGTGGTCTCGGACCCGCACTTCAACCGCAAAAACACCAAAGACAACACCCCCGCCGTGATCTTCACCAGGATCGTGCCCGGCAACAAGGTCGATGTGACCGTGGCGGCCAAAGGCGGCGGCAGCGAAAACAAATCCAAGATGATCATGCTCAACCCCGGCGACAGCATCGTCGACTGGGTTTTGAAGACCGTGCCCACCATGGGCGCGGGCTGGTGCCCACCGGGCATGCTGGGCATCGGCATCGGCGGCACCGCAGAAAAAGCCGTGCTCATGGCCAAAGAAAGCCTGATGGACGACCTGGACATGTACCAGTTGCTCGAAAAATCCAGCAAGGGCGAGAAACTCGACCCCGTCGAAGAAATGCGACTGGAGCTCTACCACAAGGTCAACGCCTTGGGCATTGGCGCGCAAGGCTTGGGTGGCTTGACCACCGTGCTGGACGTGAAGATCAAGATGTACCCCACACACGCGGCCAGCAAACCCGTGGCCATGATCCCCAACTGCGCCGCCACGCGCCACGCGCACTTTGTGCTCGACGGCTCGGGCCCCTCTTACCTCGAAGCCCCATCGCTCGACCTGTGGCCCAACGTGGGCTGGACGGCCGATACCGAAAAAAGCCAGCGTGTGGACCTGAACACGCTGACTCCTGAGCAAGTCGCCGCCTGGAAACCCGGCCAGACCCTGCTGCTCAACGGCAAGATGCTGACGGGCCGCGACGCCGCGCACAAGCGCATCCAAGACATGTTGGCCAAGGGCGAGAAGCTGCCTGTGGACTTCAAAAACCGCGTGATCTATTACGTTGGCCCTGTTGACCCCGTCGGCGACGAGGCCGTGGGCCCCGCAGGCCCGACCACCTCCACCCGCATGGACGGCTTCACCGAAATGATGCTGGCCCAAACCGGCCTGATCGCCATGATCGGCAAGGCCGAGCGCGGCCCGGTGGCCATCGAAGCCATCAAGAAGCACAAATCGGCCTACCTGATGGCCGTGGGCGGCGCGGCCTACCTGGTGTCCAAAGCCATCAAGCACGCCAAAGTGGTGGGCTTTGAAGACATGGGCATGGAAGCCATTTACGAATTCGACGTGGTCGACATGCCCGTGACGGTGGCGGTGGATGCCGGTGGCACCAGCGCCCACATCACCGGACCTGCCGAATGGCAAAAGCGCATCGCCACCGGTGAGTTCAAAGGCATTGGCGTCAACGCCGGCTGAACGTGAACACCCCCATTGGCGTTTTTGACAGCGGCATTGGGGGCCTGAGTGTGTTGCAGGCCTTGCAAAAGGCACTTCCGCACGAACGCTTTGTGTACCTGGCCGACAACGCCCACGCGCCTTATGGCGAAAAAACCGAAGCCTTTGTCCGCGATCGGACCGAAACGATTGCAAGCTATTTGCTGGAGCAGCACCACATCAAAGCGCTGGTGGTGGCCTGCAACACCGCCACCGCTGCAGCCATCCACGCCCTGCGTGCACAGCACCCCCAACTGCCGCTGGTGGGTGTTGAGCCTGCACTCAAACCGGCCCTGGCCCTGAGCCGTACAGGCCATATCGGTGTGATCGCGACGCGGGGCACGGTGGGCAGTGACAAATTCGCTCGCCTTTTGGCCAGTGTGCAAGGCGAGGCGCATTTTGTGGTGCAGGCCTGTAACGGCTTGGCCCTGGCCATTGAGCAAAGCACCCTGCCCGATCAAGCGGTGGCTGCGCAAGCGCAAATCGCGCATTTGCTGCAGACCTACACCCAGGCCATGGGCCGCTTTGGTTCGGGACCTGGCGACATCGACACCTTGGTTTTGGGTTGCACCCACTATGTGTTTGTCGAAAACGATTTGCGCCTACTGCTCGGGCCCGATGTGCAACTGATCTCGACAGGCGAGGCGGTAGCCCGTCAAACGCAGCGTTTGTTGGCAGCGGCTGGTTTGTTGAACACGCAAGACACCAACGATTCTGCGCCCCCCATACGCTTGATGACCACGGGTGACTTGCAAGGCCTGCAAGCCGCTGCCATGCGTTGGTTGGGCTTGCCGCCTGAGTTGTGCGAGGCAGCACCTGCCAAGCTGCAAGCCTGAACCATCAGGCGGGGTTTTGGGCCGCCAAACGGCCGCGTTCCACATTCACGGGCATCAAAAGCACCAAGCCCAAAATGAACAGCAAGGAGGTCGCCCCGATCGCCAAACGCTGGTTGCCATCGCTCAGCCAAGTGATCAGGCCGTACATCAGTGGCCCCAAGATGCTGGCCAGGCGAATGGCAAACGTCCACAGGCCAAAAAACTCACCCAAACGGTGCGCCGGCACCATCAGGCCCGCCATGGCCCGACCCGAAGACTGGCTGGAACCCATGCAAAAACCAGCGATGCCTGCAGCCCACCAGAACGTGGCCTTGTCGGTCGACAAGGCCGCGATGAAGCAGGTGGCCACCCAACCCAGCAAAGTCAGGGACAAAGTCAACTTGTGGCCCACGCGGTCTTGCACATAACCCAACAACAAAGCCCCCGCAAAAGCCGCCAAGTTCAGCACAAAGATCAGCACCATGGTCTCTTGCGGCTGAAAACCAATCACCTGCTCGGCATAAATGGCCGCCAGCGTGATGGCCACGGCCACCCCGCCCTGATAGGCCACCGCACAGGCCAGCAAACGGGTGAAATCACGGTAAGGCAAGGCCTCACGCAGGGTTTGCCGCAGGCCACGCAAACTCTGCACCACCGACACCACAGGGGCATCGGGCCGAGGGGGTGAGTGCTCGCGCAACAAGGCCAAGGTGACCAAGGCCGCCGCGCCGTACATGGCCGCAGTGATCCACATGGTCACCGGGACGAACTGGCTGCCCGACTCACCACGCGCTTGCGCTGACAGCACATAGGCCAGGCAAATGCCCAAAGTCAGCATGCCGCCTATGTAGCCCAAAGACCAACCCCAGCCGCTCACGCGGCCCATGGCATGGGGCTTGGCCAATTCGGGCAAAAACGAGGCGGTGAGCGACTCGCCATAAGAAAAGAAGGTGTTGGACACCACCAAGATGAACAAGCCCAACGCCACTTGACCTGGCCCCACCAGGGACAAGGCCGCCGTGCTCAGCACGCAACCCAAGGTGACCCACATCAGCATGCGCTTTTTACCCGCCACGCGGTCAGCCCATGCGCCCAGCCCAGGCATGGTGAGCATGACAATCAAATAAGACAGGCTCAGGCCCGAAGTCCAAGCCAAAGTGGCCCAATCGGCCCCATCGGCCACGCCACCCACAAAGTAAGCGGCAAACACGGCCGTGATGACCACCGTGGAATAGCCCGAGTTGGCAAAGTCGTACATGGCCCAGCCAAAGACCTCGCGCAAGCGCACACCCGGATTGAGTGCAGAACGAAGACCCAAGGCGTTCATGCGGCGCCCCCCCGTTCAGTGCAAGTGGCGTGGACGGCGACCGCCGCCGCCGTGACCATTGCCGCCACCGGGGCCACGGGGCGGCTTGCCAATGTCCAACGAGCTGACCAAGCTGTCAAAGCGCGAGCTGAACAACTTGTCGATTTCAGCCACCACACCCGACAACTCAGCGCCATCAAAGTGGCGCTCCATCATGTTGACAACGTCGTGCACCAGCAAATCGCGCTGGGCTTGCATGATGGCCCCTGGGTCAGGGCCCACAAACAACATCACAAAATCATCACGCGACTCGGCCCCACTGGCCTCGTCCTCGTCATCAAACTCGGTGTCGTAAAAAGTCACCTCGATTTGGGTGCCAGCGGCAGACAACTCATTGAGGTTCATGCACAAGTCGTCCATGACCAAACGAAAATCCTCGTCACCCCGCACCGTCCAGCACAGGTGCAAGCGGTGGGTGACCGGGTCAAAACGGATGCCAGGCTCTTCTTCGTAAAGGCTTACGGCCCCTTCCACCAAACTGCGCGCACCAGCGTAGCGCCACAAGGGCTTCAAGGCCTCTTGAATGGCGTTGGTGTCGGTGCCGGACTTGATGGGCACATCACCATGCACGTGGATTTCAAGCGCTGCGTTGTCTGGGGTCATGATGGTGCTTTGAGTACTTTGGTGCCCCGGGCCGAAATCGAATCGGCACGCCCCTGTTACGGAAGCAACGGATTTTAAGTCCGGTGTGTCTACCAGTTTCACCACCGGGGCAGAGCGCTTATTGTGCCTTGTTAACTGGGCTTTTTGGCATCAACCGGGGTGCAAATTCAGCATCGCCATGGCAAACAGTGCAAGCACCACCACATAGGCGCCCGACCAGACCATGGTGCGCCATTTGGCTTTGTCGGTCACATAAAAAAAGACATACGCCACCCGAAAGGCAATGAACAGCATGGACAAGGCGTCGACCGTGTCAGGCTCGACCCCGGTGAGCAGCGCCAAAATCACCGCCACGGCAAAAAAGGGAAAGGCCTCGAAACAGTTGGCTTGAGCGGCATTGGCGCGCGCTCTGAAGCCAGTCTGTCGCGACAACCAAGCTCGGGGGTCGCTGTTGTCGTAGCCCTTGAAGCCCGATTTGGCAATGCCCGCACACACCACCGGCATGATCCCGGCCACCAACACGGCACCATATGAAATCAACATTCAGCTCTCCTTGGTCGGAATCTTTTTGACGCAGCCTTGAGACCGGCAAAAAAACGAAAAAAAAGCCACTGAAACCTCAGTGGCTTGGCGCTGGCCCGGCAGCACGCCGGGCGCACCGAGATCAACCGCCCTTTTTGGAGCGCTTGCCGGGATTCTTTTTGCTGCGTGTGGCCACACCGCGCTCAAGACTGACGCGCTGACCGCGGCCGCCTGTGCGCAAGGTCACGCCTGGCAATGCGGGCAATGGGGGGGTGAATTTACGATCTGCTTCGGTGACGATTTTGTTGCCCATCTGTGGCTCCGGATAAAAAATGCAAAACGATATTAAGCCACAAGAATGGGCCGATGGAGCCGCAGATGGGCACTTAGAGGGCGAAATGCGAGCCCTTTGCCCTGTTGCGCTTGGCCCGAACGCCGCACCCGAACTGTCTCAGTCTCGGCGCAAGGCCACAGCAAAGCCCTTTTGAACGGCGGGCCGGGCCATCAGGCTTTGGTACCAACGCTGAACATGGGGAAACTGCGCCAAATCAACCTGGTGACGCGGGTGGCGCCACACCCAACCCAAGATGGCGAAGTCGGCGATCGACAAATCACCTGCAAAAAAAACTTGTTCGGACAAGCGGCGGTCCATCACGCCATAAAGGCGCAGTGTTTCGGCCATGAAGCGCTGCAAACCGTAGTGCTTGTCGCCCTCGTCGCTCAAAGCCACAAAGTGGTGCACCTGGCCGGGTGCCGGCCCAAAGCCCCCCATCTGAAACATCAACCACTCGAGCGTGGCCACACGGCCAGCACCGTGAGGGGGCAAAAATTGCCCGGTCTTTTCTGCCAAATAAATCAAGATCGCACCCGATTCAAACACCGTTTGCGTCTGCCCGCCGGGTCCGTCCGTATCCACCAAAGCCGGGATTTTGTTGTTGGGGCTGATTTTCAAAAAATCAGGCGCAAATTGTTCGTTGCGCGTGATGTCAACCACCTGCACCGCGTAGTTCAGGCCCATTTCTTCCAGGGCGACGGTGATCTTGCGGGCGTTGGGGGTGTCAAAAGCAAACAGGGTCAAAGCCATGACCAAACCTTTCAATGAACATGGTGCAAGTTTAGGCACACCCCAGCGCAAGCTGCGACAGCTTGGCGACTGCGCCAGCAGGCAGGGGGCCGTATCATGTTTTTTTCAGCTTCAAGGCACCGACATGAACCGCGTTTTGGCCCACACCGGGGCAACTTACCCCATCTTGCAAGCGCCCATGGGCTGGATTGCCCGAAGCGCTTTGGCCTCAGCGGTGTCGCGCGCTGGCGGTTTAGGGATCATCGAAACCTCTTCGGGCGAAACCGAAAACTGCCAGCGAGAAATCATGGCCATGCGCCAAACGGGTTTGCCTTTTGGCGTCAACCTGCCGATCCGGTTTTTGAAAGACGACGCCATGCTGCGCTTTGTCTGCGAGTCCGGTGTGCGTTTTGTCACCACTTCAGCCGGCAGCCCAGCCAAGTTTGTGGCACCGTTGCAAGCCGCAGGCATCGCGGTCTACCATGCCGTGCCGACTTTGGAGGCCGCCCTCAAGTGCGCCGATGCCGGGGTCGATGGCTTGGTGGTGGAAGGCTCTGAAGGGGGTGGCTTCAAGAACCCAGAGGAAGTCAGCACCTTGGTGCTGTTGCAAGCCATTCGAGAAAAGACCGACCTGCCCCTGATTGCTGCAGGTGGCATCGTGGACGGGCGCGGCATGGCCGCAGCATTTGCCCTGGGGGCCGAAGCCATCCAAATGGGCACACGCTTTGTGGCCTGCGCCGAAAGCCCGGTGCACGCGCATTACAAACAGGCCATCGTAGACGCGAGCACCACCGGCACTTTCATGCTCAACACCAAGTCGTCGCCCTGCATCCGGGCCCTGAAAGCACCCTTCACCCAAAGCCTGCATGAAGCAGGCCTCATGGGGCCTGATGCCTTTCAAGGCATTCAACAGGTTTACTTTGGCGGCGACATGAATGCCGCACCGGCCTTGGCTGGCCAATCGGCGGGACTGGTCCATGAAGTTCTGACAGCTCAGCAAATCATCGAACAAACCGTGGCGGAGTTCCGCAGCATCGCGGCCCGGCTGGGCCAGTTGGCACAACAACCGTCTTTTGGCTAAGCTCTGCCACTCCCATCCCAACATTGACTTTGCACATGAAAACTCTTTTCGCCCTCAGCAGCTTGTCTTTTTGCCTTTTGAGTGCCTCGCCGGCTTGGGCATCCAATGCGGTCACGGCCGCAGCTGCCCAAGAAGCGGGCGCCAGGCTCACCCCTTCGGGCATGGTGTACCGCGCCCTCAAAGAAGGCACGGGCGCCAGCCCCAAAGCCTCAGACAAAGTGAAAGTGCACTACCGGGGCACGCTGCCCGATGGCAAAGAATTTGACAGCTCCTACAAGCGCAACGAGGCCATCGAGTTCCCCTTGAACCGGGTGATTCCCTGCTGGACCGAAGGCGTCCAGATGATGAAAGTGGGCGGCAGCGCCAAATTGACCTGCCCACCCGCCACCGCCTACGGTGAACGCGGCGCGGGCGGCGTGATCCCACCCAACGCGACTTTGATGTTTGAAGTCGAACTGCTCGCCATCAACGGCAAATGATCAGGAACCACACATGACCACACCGACCTTGGAATCCTTCACCGCCCAATCGATGGACGAAGGTTTTGACGAAATTTTGGTGCGCCAATGGGACGCCAACCTGAAACTCGACACCCACACCCACCCTTTTGACGTGAGCGCTTATGTGGTGCAAGGCGAGTACTGGTTGACCGTGGGCGAGGAGGTCAAGCACCTCAAGACCGGTGACTTTTTCAGGTTGGCACGCAACGTGGCCCACGCCGAACTGTATGGCCCGCAAGGCGCCACGGTTTGGGTGGCGCGGGCCAACTGATCGGCCGCTCAAGCCATCGATTCGACCACTTCGGTCACGCTGCGAAACGCATCGATGGCCGTGGGGAAGCCGCAGTACACGGTGGCGTGCAGCATCACTTCGCGCAGCTCTTCGGGCGTGGCGCCGTTGTTGATCGCGCCGCGCGCATGGGCCTTGAGTTCATGCTGTTTGCCTTGGGCCGTCAGCATGGCCACGGTGATGAGGCTGCGGGTCTTCAAGTCCAAACCCGGGCGTTGCCAAACATTGCCCCAAGCGTTGGCGGTGATGAACTCTTGCATGGGCATGGTGTAGTCGGTGGCTGCGCCCAAGGCGCGGTCCACATAAGCCGGGCCCATGACCTGACTGCGGGTGGTCAGGCCCGCCTGAAATGCAGCATCGTTGGGGCGGGCGTCGCGGGCTTGCTCGATCGGGGAATTGGGGGGTGTTGGGGACATGACAGGCTCCTGTAAAAGCCCTGAGCATAATCAAAGGCTTGCCCACTAGGAGACACCATGAGCACACCCGCACCGGCCACCCCAGCCCGCTACCCTGCCCCCGAAATCAAGGACTTGCCCGAGGACATCCGCGCCAAGGTGCTGGAGGTGCAAGAAAAGGCCGGTTTTGTGCCCCATGTGTTTTTGGCCTTTGCCCGCCGCCCCGCTGAGTGGCGCGCGTTTTTTGCCTACCACGACGCCCTGATGGTGCCCGAGTCTGTCGGGCGCAGCAGTGGCCTGACCAAGGGTGAGCGTGAAATGATCGTGACCACCACCAGCGCGGCCAACAACTGCTTGTATTGCGTGGTGGCGCACGGCGCAATCTTGCGCATTTACGAGAAAAAACCTTTGGTGGCCGACCAGGTCGCCATCAATTACCGCAAGGCCGACATCAGCCCCCGCCAGCGCGCCATGCTGGACTTCGCACTCAAGGTCTGCAACCACTCCGACCAGGTGGAAGACGCCGACTTTGCCGCCCTGCACGCCCACGGCTTTGACGACGAAGACATCTGGGACATCGCGGCCATCACCGCTTTCTTTGGCCTGAGCAACCGCATGGCCAGCTTCAGCGGCATGATGCCCAACCCCGAGTTTTATTTGATGGGCCGTGCGCCCAAGCCCAAACCCGCGGCTTGAGCCAAGATCAGCCAAAGCAAGCCGCCTTGCTGGGATATTTGGGGGATGCGCATGGGCTTGGTGTTGTTCACTCCACCCAGTTTTCAAGCTGCAGGCCGGGCACACGGCTGAATTCTCGGGCGTTGTTGGTGACCAGCGTCCAGCCTTCAGCCAGTGCGTGGGCGGCCAGCCACAGATCGTTGTTGCCAATCGGCAAGCCTTGCTGCTGCAAGCTGGCCCGCACTTGGCCGTAATGCCCGGCAGCGGTCAAGGGCAAGGCACAGGGCTGAATCATGTGAACCAATTGGTCGATGGTGGCCAGGGCTCGCTCGCGGGCCTGGCTTTTTTCGGCTCCAAAGCGCAGTTCGCCCACCGTGATGGTGGACATCGCCAGCTCTTGCAAGGTGTGGGTTTCAAACCGGTGGCGCACTGCCAGTGGCTGCCCTTTGGCGATGTAAATGCAGATGTTGGTGTCCAGCAAGTAACGTGTGGGTTTACCCATCTTGGCGGCGGCTGTGGCCATGGTCAAAAGGCCTCGCGCTCTTGCGGTGGCGTGTCTTGGCGGCCTTCGGCCATGAAGTCGGTGGGCAGGCTGCTGAGCAGGTCAAACACGGCTGCGGCGCTGATGGGCACTTGGCGCAGCACGATGTCGTTGCCCTGCCGAAAAATCTCGACTTGGTCAGTGTCAAACCGAAACTCTTTGGGTAAGCGCACGGCTTGGCTGTTGCCAGACTGGAAAATTCGAGCGTAGGTCATGGCGGCCCCTTGTTTTGTAGATACATAGAGTATATACATCAACCTGCAATGAAGTCCATCACCACCTTCTTGCCTGCATCAGGCGAAATTTTTTGTCATCGCAGTATTTATTTGTCGTGTGCCTTGGCCAGCAAAGCCCAAGCCATTTGGGTCAGCGCCTGCTCAAACGCAGGGCTGCCCAACAGGGGTGACTTTTCCAAGCTGGCACTGCGCAAGGTGCCAATCACCGAACGGGTCAGCACAAACATTTGGGCCGTGCTGGGCGTTTGCAGGGCCGGGTGGTCTATGCGTTCAAAAAACACGGCCAGACGGTCGGCCACCTGACGCACAGCGCTGGCCGTTTCTTCGGGCTTTTCCAGTGTCCAGCACAGGTGAATCAGGCTTTGGCTCAAGCCTTTGCCCGTGGCAAAACCCCGCACCAAGATGCGAATGGCCTTGGCCAGCAGCTCGCGGCCGTCCAGCTCGCGCACATCGGGCAGGTTTTCCAGCTCACTCAGGTAGCGACCCAACTCTTGCAACACCATGCCCTGCCCTTTGGCCGCCATGGCCTGCACCAGCACCTCTTTGCTGGGAAAGTATTGGTAGAGCGTGCCAATCGAGAAACCGGCTGCAGCGGCCACCTTGTTGGTCGTCAAACCGGCCTCGCCTTCTTTGTCCAAAATCTGAGCAGCCGCCTTGAACAAGGTTTGCATGGTTTGCTGCGCCCGAGCCTGCGAGGGCTGGCGACGCAGGCTGGCTGGGGCTTGCGCCTGGGTTGGCGTCTTGGTGGGTTTGGCGGCGGCCATGAAAAAGCCCTTCAAAAAATCTGAGCAGATCGCGAGTTGCAAGGTCTTTGCAAAACCTGAACAATGCTCAGATTCTGACTGATCACCTACAAAGCACGCCATGAGCACACCCCAAGCCCCCACCGAGTTGACCGTTCGACGCCTGAGCGTGGACCTGAGCCAAGGTTTTTCTCGCCACTGGAACGGCGGCGACGCTTTTTTTACGGCCTATGCCAACGCTTTGTCGATGAGCTTTCCAGTTGGAGAGCAGTCTTTCATCGACGCGGTCAAAAATGGCGCCAAAAACCTGCCCGATACCCCTGAGAACGCCGAACTCAAAAACATCGCCAAGGGCTTTGTGGGCCAAGAAGCCACCCACCGCCACCTGCATGCGCTGTACAACGCCCACTTGGAAAAACAAGGCTTGGTCAACCACTGGGGGCCTCGGGCCGAGCAGCGACTGAAAAAAGGGCGCGAAGAGTTTTTCAGCAAAAGCGACAAGGGTTACCTGCATGAGTTGGCCATCACCGCCGCTTTTGAGCACTACACCTCCATCTTTGGCGACCTGACTTTGGACCGCCTGGACCAGCCCGGCGACTGGTTTGCCAAGGCCGAAGACCCGCTCAAAACCCTGTGGCGCTGGCACGCGGCCGAAGAGTCCGAGCACAAATGCGTGGCCTTTGACCTGTACCAACGCTTGGGGGGCAACCACCAGTGGCGCATGCGCTGGTTCTGGTATGTCACGGTGCAGTTCAGCACTGACGTCTTTCGCCAGACCGTCAACAACCTGTGGCACGACAAGACGCTGTTCAAGCCGTCCACTTGGTGGTCGGCGTCCAAGTTTTTGTTCGGTCGCCACGGCATGGTCTGGCGCGTGGCCAAACCTTTGTGGGAATACACCCGCAAAGACTTTCACCCCATGCAAGTGGGCAGCGCCACGCTGTCGCAAGACTGGCTGCAGAGCCACTCTGACCAGTGGCGTGCGGTGGGTGGAACCGCCACATCGGCCACCTGAGGCTTTCGCGCACGCTAGTGCACTCCTCCCAAAAAGCGCTCAGTCGCTGACCAAGGCCCGCACCCAATCGGGCAGGGTCACGGCTTTTTGGTTCGGGAAATCCACCCAAATCGTGGTCGCGCCCCCGGCGGCAAAGATCACACCAGGCTGGTCGGTGCGCTCCAGCGTGCACCAGCTCTCGAACGTGGTGCGACCTGGATCACTGACAAACATCTTGGCCAAGATGTCGCCCGGAAACTCAAACTGTTTGTAGAAATTGCAAAACGCGTTCACGATCACCGGCCCCTGCCCTTGCGGGTTGACTTGACACCCGATCGCCTCAAACCAGTCGATGCGCAACGTCTCCATGTAGCGGAAATACACCGTGTTGTTGACATGGCCCATGGCGTCCATGTCACCCCAGCGGATGGGGATCACGAGCTCAAAAACTTGCTTCTTGTGCTCTGGCAATTCCAATTTCATGGCATGGCCCTCACACCGCAAAACCGTCGTCGGCCGACACCACCGCGCCGTTGATGAAGTGGCTCTGGTCGCTGGCCAGCAGCATCAACAAAGCGTCCAGGTCTTGCGGCTGACCCACGCGCTTGCGCGGCAGCATGCTGATGAGCTTTTGACCTTGCTCGGTTTGCCAGTGGTGGTGGTTGATTTCGGTGTCGATGTAACCCGGGCAAATCGCGTTCACGTTGATGCCGAACTTGCCCCACTCCACCGCAAAAGCCTTGGTCATCTGGATCACAGCGGCCTTGCTCATGCAGTAAACGCCAATTTGCGGCAAGACCTTTAAGCCTGCCATCGAGGCAATGTTGATGATGCGCCCGCCCGTGAAACTGCCAGGCGCCGCCCCCTTGGCACGGGCCAGCATGCGTTTGCCCACCTCTTGCGCCACAAAAAACGCACCGCGCACATTGGTGTTCATGATGAAGTCGTAGTCTTCTTCCGTCACATCCTGGATGCGTTGGGTGGTGCTCACGCCTGAGTTGTTCACCAAAATGTCGATGCTGCCCATCTCGGTTTCGGCGTGTGCCACGGCCGCAGCAATGCTGTGGCGGTCGGTCACGTCCATCTCGACCACATGGGCGTCGCCACCTGCGGCCTCGATCTCGGCGCGCAGGTCCTTGAGCTTTTCAATGCGGCGGCTGGCCAGCACCACGCCCGCGCCGGCTGCGGCCAAGGTTTTGGCAAATTGCGCCCCCAAGCCGCCCGAAGCGCCGGTCACCAAGGCCACGCGGCCGGACAAATCGATTTCATAAGCCATCACAACTCCTTCAAGAATGAACCCCACAGGGCAAAAACAGTTGACGCCATTGTGCGGGGCAAGCCGGTCAGAGCCGCATAAAATGAGTCACGCGCCCGACACCCTGTGTTCGGGCCATTGTTTTGACCACTTTCCCCAGAAGAGACGTTCATGAGCCCCGAAGACATCCTCAGCACCTACGGCCCCCGCGAATCCATGGAATACGACGTGGTTGTCGTTGGCGGCGGCCCCGCTGGCCTGTCCACCGCCATTCGCCTCAAGCAACTGGCCGCTGAAAAAGGCACCGACGTGTCGGTGGTCGTGCTGGAAAAAGGCGGCGAACCCGGCGCGCACATCCTGAGCGGCGCCATCATGGACCCCAAGGCCTTGACCGAACTCTTCCCCGACTGGAAGGAGCGCGGCGCACCCCTGAACCAACCCGTGACCGACGATGCATGGAGCTTCCTGTCTGAGACCGGCGCCACCCGCACCCCCGGCATCTTTTTGCCCGAGTGCGCACAAAACCACGGCAACTACATCATCAGCCTGTCGAACTTCACCCGCTGGCTGGGCCAGCAGGCCGAGAATTTGGGCGTTGAAATTTTCCCTGGCTTCACCGCCGCAGAATTGCTCTACAACGAAGACGGTTCGGTGAAGGGGGTTGCCACCGGCAATATGGGCGTGGGCAAAGACGGCGAGCCGACCGAGAACTTCCAGCTGGGCATGGAACTGCACGCCAAATACACCGTCTTCGCCGAAGGCGCGCGCGGCCACCTGGGCAAGCAGCTGATCGCCAAGTACATACTGGACGCAGGCCGCGACCCGCAGACCTACGGCATCGGCATCAAAGAAGTCTGGGAGATTGACCCTTCGCGCCACACCCCCGGCTTTGTGATGCACACCGCCGGCTGGCCCATGAACAACGACACCTATGGCGGTGCGTTCATGTACCACATGGAAGACAACAAGATCGCCATCGGTTACGTGGTCGGTCTGGACTATGCCAACCCCTGGCTCAGCCCCTTCGAGGAATTCCAGCGCTGGAAAACCCACAACAACATCAAGTGGTACTTCACCAACGACAAGGGTGAAGTCAACGCCAAGCGCATCGGCTACGGCGCCCGCGCCATCACCGCAGGCGGCCTGATGAGCCTGCCCAAGACCGTGTTCCCGGGCGGCGCCTTGGTCGGCTGTGATGCGGGTTACCTGAACGTGAGCCGCATCAAGGGCAGCCACGCCGCCATCAAGACCGGCATGTTGGCCGCAGAGGCCGCTTACGACGCGCTTGTGGCAGGCCGACAGCACGACGAATTGGCCGCCTATCCCGCAGCCTTTGAAGCCAGCTGGCTGTACACCGAGCTCAACAAATCGCGCAACTTCAAAACCTGGTTCAAGAAGGGCCTCACCGTCGCCACCTTGATGAACGGCTTTGAGCAGTTTGTCTTGCGCGGTCACATTCCGTGGACACTGCGCCGCGACAAGGCCGACCACACTTATTTGAAGCCTGCGGCCGAGTGCGAGCAAATCGTCTATCCCAAGCCCGATGGCAAGCTCACTTTTGACCGTTTGAGCAGCGTGTTCATCAGCAACACCAACCACGAAGAAAACCAGCCGGCCCACCTCACACTCAAAGACGCCTCGGTGCCCGTGGGCATCAACTTGGCCAAGTTCGTAGGCCCCGAGTCGCGCTACTGCCCTGCTGGCGTGTACGAGTACGTCAAGAACGAAGACAACTCGGACCGCTTGCAAATCAACGCACAAAACTGCGTGCACTGCAAAACTTGCGACATCAAGGACCCAACGCAGAACATCGTTTGGGTCACGCCCGAAGGCGGCGGCGGGCCGAATTACACCGGCATGTAATGCCCCTCACAAAAGAGGCTTTCAAGGCCTCTTTTTTCATGGGTCCGTGAATTCTTTTCATGGTGCGTCCCCGAAGCATCATCACCCCCGCGAAAACCCTAGGCGAAATGGTTTCGCCAAACACCATAATTCGATTTGTATGACAAGTTGATTCCCACCTTGTTATCGTCCACCGAATCATGAGGAGCTTTTGAATGAAACTGAGCAAATTGATGTTGGGCCTGAGCCTGGC
>CANGZO010000025.1 GCA_947458305.1 Comamonadaceae bacterium | reverse complement strand
TGATTGTCAACTTCTTCGTGGTGACCAAAGGTGCCGGTCGTGTGTCAGAGGTCAATGCCCGATTCACCCTGGATGCGATGCCGGGCAAACAAATGTCGATCGATGCGGACTTGAACGCGGGTGTGATTGACCAAGAAACTGCCAAAAAACGCAGAGAAGAATTGGCGCAGGAGTCTGACTTTTTCGGTTCGATGGACGGTGCTTCCAAGTTTGTCAGCGGCGATGCTTTGGCAGGCTTGTTGATTTTGATCATCAACATTGTGGGTGGCTTGGCCATCGGCATTGGCCAACACGACTTGCCCGTGGGTGAAGCCAGCCGTATCTATGTGTTGCTGACCATCGGCGATGGTCTGGTGGCCCAAATTCCGGCCTTGTTCATGTCGTTGGCCACCGCGATCATTGTGACGCGTGTGACGACGTCCGAGTCGATGACCGAACAGGCCAGCAGTCAATTGTCCAACGTGCCGGCTTTGTTCATCTCATCGGGTATTTTGATGGTGATGGGTTTGGTGCCTGGGATGCCACATTTGGTCTTTTTGACCTTGGCTGCCGCCACTGCGGGCGTGGGTTTCATGGTGATGCGCAAGCAAATGCTGCTGGAGCAGGTGGCTGCAGCGCCGCCTGTTGCGATCAACCAGGCACCCAAAGAACTCGATTGGGACGATGTGGAGCAGGTCGATTTGATTGGCCTTGAAATTGGTTATGGCTTGATTCCTTTGGTGAATGTGGAGTCTGGCGGCCAATTGATGACCCGCGTCAAGGGCGTGCGCAAAAAACTGTCTGCCGAGTTGGGATTTTTGGTACAGCCTGTGCGCATTCGCGATGCCTTGAATTTGGAGCCCGATACGTATCACATTGTCCTGAACGGCGTGGTTCGCGGTCGGGGCGAGGTCAAAGTGGGCCGCGAGCTGGCCATCAACCCCGGGAAGGTTTACGGCAAGCTGGAGGGGCAGGCGACCAAAGAGCCCGCTTTTGGTTTGGAGGCTGTTTGGATTGAGCCGGCCTGGCGCGATCAGGCCCGCGCACTGGGTTACACCGTGGTGGACCCCAGCACGGCCATCGCCACGCACATGAACAAGGTGTTGCGTGAAAACGCATCCGAATTGCTCAGCCATGACGAAGCGCAAAAATTGCTGGACAAGTTGGCCGTGAAATCCCCCAAATTGGTGGAAGAGTTGGTGCCGGGCAAGTTGTCTTTGGGTGTGGTGACCCGAACGCTCCAAAATCTTTTGCAAGAGTCCGTGCCGATTCGTGACATGCGCAGTGTGGTGGAGGCCCTGACCGAGGTCAGCGGTCGTACCCAAGACCCGGACCAGTTGGCTCAGTTGATTCGTCCCAAGATGGGCCGGATGATTGTTCAGGGTCTTTTGGAGAGCCGCGATACCTTGTCGGTTTTGACGTTGGACCCTCAGTTGGAACAACTTTTGCACAATGTTTTGCAACAAAACAATGGTTCTTCTGGCATGGTTCTGGAGCCCTCTTTGGCAGAAAGCTTGTTCGCCGCATTGCGCGACAGCACCCGCACCACCGAGGAGCAGGGCTTGCCGGCCGTGTTGGTGGTCTCGCCGGCCATTCGACCCTGGATGTCCAAGGCCGTTCGGTACCGTGTGAGCGATTTGACCGTGTTGTCCTACAGCGAAATCCCAGATGACCAGCCCGTCAAGGTGATCAACACCGTGCACGCAGACCCCAGAAACAACCCCTCAGCGACCAAGGCTTGATAGATCATGGAACTCAAACGCATTTTGGCTCGTGACAGCCGTTCGGCCAACGAAAAAGCCATTCAGTTGTACGGCAGCGATGTCCTCATCATTTCGAGTCAGCGGCTGGACAATCAAACCGAGTTGATCGTGGCCACCGATGTCGGACCGGCGGTGTCGCCTGGTGCCGACTCGACTTTGCAGAAGTTTGAGGCCTCATCACAGTCCAAAGCGCAGCAGCCCTTTGTGTCTTTTTCGCAGATGTTGGACGAAGTCAACACGCGGCAAGACTTGGGCGTTTCGGACGATGGGGTGACGCAGCCCCTTGAAAAATGGTCAAGTCCATCCCAAGCCCCAAGCGCATCTCTTGTGACCCATGGTGAACGTTTGAGCAATGTGCATGAGAGCCAAAGAAGCCTGGAAATCGTGGACATGTTGCGTCAAGAGATGGCCTCTTTGCGCAGAGAGTTCGCTTTGTCACGCCAAATGCAGCCTTGGCAAGATGGTTTGAGGCTTTCGCCGGTCATTCAGCCCTTGTTCCAAGCCATGAACGAGGCGGGCGTTCCAGCCGCTTTGAGAGCGCTTTTGACGGACAGCATTCAGTCATTGGACAGCATTGGCGAGGCACTTGCGGTGATGCAGCATTTGTTGGCCACCTCTTTGGATCGGCCCGCATGCGATTTGCAACCCAGGCTTGCGCACGCTTTGTGTGGCCCTTCTGGGGCGGGTAAAACTTCCATGGTGGGTCGTTTGGCTTTTGCGGCCGCCCGTCATGAAGGGGCAGAAAAACAGGCGATGGTCAGCTTCGCCGACCATCGCCCGGGCGCTTGGTCTCAAATGCAGTTGTTGGCATCGCAATCGGGGGTGGATTGCTACCGTGTGGCCGATGCCGCCATGTTGAACACCTTGTTGGAAGATTTGCAAGGTAGAACGATTTGGATCGACACTTGCGGTGCCGATTTCAGTAAGCAGGCGGAGATCTTGCAAATGCAGTGTCCACAGGTCCTGCGCCATGCGGTTTTGCCTGTTGATGCTACAGTCACCAGCGTGCAAAAAATCCTACAAAACTCAAGCTCTGCCTGGTCGTCCTTGATGCTCAGCAAATTAGACGAGGCGGCGCATCCATGGGCCTTGGTGAAAGGGTTGACTGAAAACACTTTGCCTGTCTCATGGATGGCAGGTGACAGCCGAATTGCAGTTGAGGCTCAGCCTTTCGACGCGTCTGTGTTGATTCAATTGGCCTTGATGCCCATGGCCAACTTCTTGGGCACCGATAGCACTGCTCATGTGGCCTCTGAGGTTTTGGCCGATGTTCCGAAGAAGCCCTTGAAGTCCAAAAAGTCTGCAAGCCCGACATTGCGAAAAACAAAGCCCTCGACCCCCCCTGAGCTGCAGGCCTCTCAGACTCCATCGCTTGTTTCAGATGACATTGAAATTCCCACTTTGATGGGCAAGAGCCTTTCCGGGCGTCAACGAAACCGATCCAACTCAACCCTCTCTGCATAATAAGCATCCCATGGACAAGAAGTTTCCTCAAGTGATCGGTGTGGCCAGCGGCAAGGGCGGTGCTGGAAAAACCACCGTGGCCATCAATTTGGCCGTCGCACTGTGCATGCGGGGTCACAAGGTCATGCTGATGGATGGTGACTTGGGGATGGCCAACGCGCAGATTGCTTTGGGCGCTCACGCGCCCTTCAACATCAGCCATGTGTTGACCGGTGAAAAGACATTAGATGAGGTCATTGTGACCACCAAGCAGGGTGTTCGCTTGGTACCAGGGGCTTCCGGATTGCGCGACATGGCCGCTTTGGATTCGATCCAAATAGCCAGCATGGTCCGTGCTTTTGACAGTCTGGAAGAACCTGTTGATTATTTGGTGGTGGACGTGGCGGCCGGTATCGCGCCCGCTGTTTTGGAATTCATGGCGGCATGCCAGCGCCGTTTTGTGGTGGTTTGCAACCAACCCTCGTCCATTGCAGACGCCTATGGCTTGATCAAGGTCATGGCGACTGAGCAATCACTGGATGAGATTTACTTGATCCCCAACATGGTCTCTGGTGTCCAGGAGGGGCGGCAGTTGCATCGTCGCCTGAATGACGTCTGTAACCGGTTTTTGGGAGTGTCGGTCAAATTTTTGCAATCGATCGAGGCCGATGAGATGGTGTTGCAGTCACTCCGAAAATACACCTCGGTGATGGAGTTTGCGCCTGGCAGTGCAGCTTCACGAGATTTCAGAGGATTGGCCGAAGCCATCGACCATCTGCCCCCTACGGATGGGCCATCCGGGCGGATGCAGTTTTTTTCTGAACGCATGTTACGGGCTGATCAGCCAGGGAAGTGACTGTGGCTCATACGATTTCCCATTACGAACAGGCTGAAAACCGCCACGAGTCAATGATCTTGGCCCACATGGCCATGGTCAAGCGGGTGGCGGTGCACCTGAAGGCCCGATTGCCACCGTTCATGGAACTCGATGAATTGGTTCAGGTGGGTATGGTGGGCCTGATTGAGGCGGCACGCTCGTTTGACCCCACCAAGGGTTTTGAATTTGAGCACTTTGCCCTGAGCAGGGTCCGTGGCGCGATTTTGGACGAAGTCAGGCGTCAGTCGTTTTTGCCCAGATCGGCTGTGGCGTTCAACAAAAGCGAGAACGAGGCGGTTCACGTGCTGGCCGCTGAATTGGGCCGCGCCCCCACACAAGCCGAACTGGCTTTGTTCATGGGCAAGGACATTGAAGAGTTTCACCGAGAGCGCGGTCAAGCCAAGCGGTTTGAGACGTTTTCCATGGAAGTCGTGACCGACGAGGTCATGAGCATGCCCGCTGACAGCGCGATGCAGCCTGAAGTCATGGTGGAAGAAGCAGAGTTCATGGAGGCTGTGGTCGAGGCCATTGACCAGTTGCCCGAGCGTGAGCGCTTGGTCATGTCGCTTTATTACGTCGAGGAGTTGAACCTCAAGGAAATTGGTGAGGTGCTGGGGGTCAGTGAATCCAGGATCAGCCAGATTCTTTCTGCGGTTGTTAAAAAATTACGGCAAAATCTGCAAATCTCATAAATTAAATAGATTGCGCCCAATGCTCGGTTTTTTTAACAAAAACAGTCCCGCAGATGAAATGAAGCGCGCTGTTGCAGCTTATGAAAAAGTCCTGAGTTTGAAGTCCGAATCGCACGATGCACGCATCGCTCGGATGAGAATGGGCATGCTCTGCCGGGCGCACTTGGACAAAACCTTTATTGCTGGCGCTGAACAAACCGCCCTGTGGCAAGAGCACGCGAACTTGGCTTTGGTGTCGGGAAAACCGGCACCTGATTTACCAACACCTTCCAAATTTCAAAAAATCCGAGCCGGTGAAGCAGATATATATGCCTATTTGCCTGAAGAGTATGTCCAGGAGGCTTTTGCACTGGGTGCCAAATACCAAAAAATGGAACTGAGCGCTGTCAAGGCCATTGAAGCCATGCAGGCGCTGGCCAACCAGATCAGTTTGTATGACTTGCGCTTGAAAGAGCCTTTCCAAGTGATGTCCTTTTTGAGAGAAGAGTTGGCTTCGCAAGAAGACTTGTCTGCGACGGACGAAAACGCTCCCCCAGTTCCTCATGGCGCCAACGAGGGTGATCGCTGAGCCTATGGATGCCATCTTGAATGCGTTGATGGCCATTGGCCTGTTGGTGATTTTGGTCTTGATCATTTATTTGATCGACAGGGTCAACACCATGGAAAAGGAAACCCGACTGGCCCTGTCGTCCATTCACCCACAACAAGCGGCCCCAACTGTTTCATTGCCTTTTCTGGGACTGTCATCCAAAAAGCTGTGGGATGCCATGACGGGAAGACCCGATAGAGACATGGACCCTTTGGCAATTTTTGATTTGCAAGGCCCATACCAAATTGTGTTGTCCAAGCATGTGGAGGCGCTTTACAAGGAGGGCTTCAAAGACAGTCAGCGCGGTATGACTGGCGAGCCCAAAAACACCAAACAAATCACCTCATCTGCAGGTTCGGTGGAGTCCTGGATTCCACCTGCCCAAGCCAATGCTGTTTACCAATGCGGGGTGCAAGCCGCTCAAACGCCAGAGTCCAACTGGGGTCCGATTCGAGAGGCCCTGGATGATGCCGGACGTTTTTTGTTTGGCAAGGCTCAATTGGACACATCGAGCCCCCTGTCTGAGTGGTTGATGCCATCGGGGGCCGACTTGGCGGTCAAAGCACTCGATTCTGCTTAAGGTTTCGGCTTGTACGGCTCTGGGCGCCATGCACGCGCCCAGGTTTTTGTTCTTTTGACCCTTTTAGCCTCAAGTTTCCTCGGCAAGTTCCGATTCCCTTATCACTGAAGTTGTAAAGGGGTTTTCTTCATGCGTGCCTATTCCAAGTTTGCTGAGAGTTACGGTTCTGTTCAAGTGGTCACTGGCGTTGCCACTGCGGACAACATTCAGCTGATTCAAATGCTTTTTGATGGCTTGACCGAGAGCCTGTCTTCAGCCAAAGGGCATATTCAAAACAATGCGATTGAAGAAAAGTCCAAAGCATTGTCTCGTGCTGGCCGCATTGTGGTGGGTTTGCAAGGTGCTCTCGATTTTGAACGTGGTGGTGAGTTGGCTCAAAACCTCAACGAGCTTTACGCCTATGTGACCCGTCGCTTGTTCCATGTCAACGCCTACAACGACTTGGCGGTATTGGATGAAGTGCAGAGTTTGATCCAAGACATCGCTCAAGCTTGGCAAACCTTGCCCAGTTTGCTCAACCAGACCCAACCGGTTCGACGTTACGCCAACTGATACTGGACTTTGGACAAACGGAAAAGCCTCTTTGTGAGGCTTTTTTGCATTTTGACTCCAAATTGGTCTGCCCGACAGGGATCGAACCTGTGACCCACAGCTTAGAAGGCTGTTGCTCTATCCAACTGAGCTACGGGCAGAGAAAACACAAAAGGCCCTTGAATGGGCCTTTGTTGTGTGGAATAACCAACGCTCTGGACATGCGTTGAAAAATGGTCGGAGCGGCGGGATTCGAACTCGCGACCCTCTGCTCCCAAAGCAGATGCGCTACCAGGCTGCGCTACGCTCCGACTGACGTTATTCTAACCGTCAAATGTGGGATTTTCAGGCCCCATGTGGCAAAAAATGTGTGGGCTTGAGCGCCCGATATGACTTGTGGTCTCTCGGGCGCTTGACTTGGGGGTCAGCTGCCGCGGGTGATGGGCATGCCCATGTCACCGGGGAGGGCCAGTTGCTTGGCCAGTTCAAGTTTGGCCAAGGAATTGCGGTGGACTTCGTCCGGGCCGTCCGCCAAGCGCAGGGTGCGCTGGTGGGCATAAGCATAGGCCAGCGGGAAGTCTTGTGACACGCCGCCACCGCCGTGGGCCTGAATGGCCCAGTCGATGATCTGGCAGGCCATGTTGGGCGCCACGATCTTGATCATGGCGATTTCGGCCTTGGCGACCTTGTTACCCACGGTATCCATCATGTAGGCGGCTTTGAGCGTGAGCAAGCGGGCTTGCTCGATCATGCAGCGTGACTCGGCGATGCGTTCTTGCCACACGGTCTGGCGTGCCACTTCGCGGCCAAAGGCCACGCGCTCGTTCAAGCGCTTGCACATCAACTCCAGGGCGCGTTCGGCAATGCCGATGGTGCGCATGCAGTGGTGGATGCGGCCAGGTCCGAGGCGGCCTTGGGCGATTTCAAAGCCACGGCCTTCGCCCAGCAAGATGTTCTCGGCCGGTACGCGCACGTCTTTGAGCACGACCTCCATGTGGCCGTGTGGGGCGTCATCGTAGCCAAACACCGACAGGGCGCGTACCACGGTGATGCCTTTGCTGTTGGCAGGCACCACGATCATGGATTGCTGCTCATGGCGACCTGCGTCGCGATTGGTCTTGCCCATCACGATGTAAACCGCGCAGCGTGGGTCGCCAGCACCGGACGACCACCATTTGCGGCCGTTGATCACATACTCGTTGCCTTCACGGCGGATGTCGCACTCGATGTTGGTGGCATCCGACGAGGCCACATCAGGCTCGGTCATCAGAAAGGCTGAGCGGATTTCACCGCGCAGCAGGGGTTCCAGCCATTCGTCTTTGAGGCTTTCGCTGGCGTAACGCTCCAGCGTTTCCATGTTGCCCGTGTCGGGGGCCGAGCAGTTGAACACTTCTGCCGCAAAGGGCACGCGGCCCATGATTTCGCACAGTGGCGCGTATTCCAGGTTGGACAAGCCTTGCGGGGCGCGGGTGGACTTGGGCAAAAACAGGTTCCATAAACCGGCGGCCAGCGCCTTGGGCTTGAGTTCTTCGACGATTTTGGTGGGAACCCAAGCATTGCCTTTGGCGCGGTTCTCAGCGATTTCAGCGAAAAAGCGGGCCTCATTGGGGTAGATGTGCTCGTCCATGAAGGCCAGCAAGCGCGCTTGCATGTCTTTGACCTTGGGGGTGTATTCAAAATCCATGGTCTCTCTCCTGAGGGTTGGGTTGTGGTTTTGTAAAAGGGATCAGGTTTGGCAGGCAAAACGCCAGGCCAATTCGGCCATGGGGCGGGCGCCAGCGCCGGAGGTCTTGGCTTGTTCGCTGGATGCGGTGCCGTCTTCGACGCGTTTGGCAATGCCTTGCAAGATGGCCGCGATGCGGAACATGTTGTAGGCGAGGTAAAAGTTCCAGTCTTTGACCAAAGCCTCGGGCGTGGTGAAGCCGGTGCGCTCGCAATAGCGGCGGATGTATTCGGCCTCAGAAGGGATACCCAAGCTGGCCAGGTCAAGCCCGCCGATGCCACGGAAGGTGCCGGGTCTGATGTGCCAGGCCATGCAGTGGTAGCTGAAATCGGCCAGCGGATGACCCAGGGTAGACAGCTCCCAGTCCAGCACCGCCAGCACGCGGGCTTCGGTGGGGTGGAACATCAGGTTATCTAAGCGGTAGTCGCCGTGCACGATACCGACCAAGGATTCATCCTTGGCGCTGGCTGGGATGTTTTGAGGTAGCCACTCGATCAGCTGGTCCATCTCGGGGATGGGCTGGGTGATGGAGGCGGCGTACTGTTTGCTCCAGCGGCCGATCTGGCGCTCGATGTAGTTGCCGGGTTTGCCGTAGCTGGACAGGCCTTGCTTGGTGACATCGACTTTGTGCAAAGCGGCCAGCACGCGGTTCATTTCATCGTAAATTGCGCCGCGCTCGGCAGGCGTCATGCCCGGCAGTGACTGGTCCCAGAGCACGCGGCCTTGCACGAACTCCATCACATAAAACGCACGGCCAATCACCGACTCGTCATCACAAAGCACATGCATCTCAGCCACCGGTACATCGGTGCCGTGCAAGCCTTTCATGACGGCGAATTCTCGCTCGATGGCATGCGCCGAGGGCAACAACTTGGCCACAGGACCTGGCTTGGCCCGCATCACGTATTGGCGCGATGGGGTGATGAGCTTGTAAGTGGGATTGGATTGGCCGCCCTTGAACATTTCCACGCTCAAGGGGCCTGCAAAGCCCGGCAGTCTGGTGCTGAGCCAGACCTCCAGGGCCGGGATGTCGAAGGCGTGGGTACCGGTGACAGGCCGGGTCCCCACAAAATGGTCAAAAGCACTCATGGGTTGACCCGTTCTAAGTCTGGTGCCGCTGTTCGGCGCTGAAATGTTGAAAAGTCTGACGGGGTCAGTGGTCTGCGTTCACGATCAGCAAGAGTGCATCGCGGTCCAGCACCACCAAGCCACCGGGCTCGATGCGAATGATTTGTTCGCGTTCCATTTGCTTGAGCTCTTGGTTCACGCGTTGGCGCGATGCCCCCAACAACTGCGCCAACTCTTCCTGTGCCAGTTGCAAGCTGATGCGGATGGCTTTGGCGTCCGACAAACTGGGCACGCCGTAGCTGCGCAGCAAGTGGTTGAGCTGTTTGGCCAGGCGTGCGCGCAAGGGCAGGGTGTTGAGGTCCTCTACCAAGCCGTAAAGCTGGCGAATGCGGCGAGCATGCAGCCGCAGCATGGCGTCGTAAAACTCGACGTGCTGCGTCAGGATTTTCTTGAAGTCGGCCTTGGCCACGTTCAGCGTGGTGGTGTCGCCGTGTGCATAGCAATCGTGTGTGCGCCGGTCCCCATCGAAGATCGACACATCGCCAAACCAGATACCCGGCTCCACATAGGTCAAGGTGATTTGTTTGCCCGACACCGAGGTCGAGCTCACGCGCACCGCGCCCTTGGCGCAGGCGATCCACTGCTCGGGTGGATCGCCCCGAGCCGCGAGCATGTCGCCGTCCTTGTGGCGTTTGACGTAAGCGCATCGAAGTATGTCGTGACGAAGTGAAGGGGAGAGGGTGGAAAACCAGCGACCGCTGTTGATCGCTTCTCTTTCCTCCATTGTCAGAATCGGTTCGTCCATGCTCTGTCCTTTGAGTGACTGGTGATTGGATTTTTGTCGCCTGGGGGACCAGCCGACTCAGTTGTAACTTGGTTTTTGCTTGTTTAAAAAAGCAGAAATACCGATACCCGCGTTGGCATGGTGCAGATTTTTGACAAAGTGATCGCGCTCGCGAGCCAGTTGTGCATTCAAGCTGCTGGAGTCTGCGTCGCTGAGCAACTCCTTGATGCTGGCCAGGGCGTTGGGCGCACGCGCGTTGAGCTGCTCACAAAGTTCCAAAGCCTGTCGCAGTGCTTGGCCTTCATCTGCCAAGTGGTTGACGACGCCCAGTTGCTGAAGTCGCTCGGCACCCATGCGTTCGCCGCACATCAGCAGCTCAGTGGCCAATTGGCGGGGCACAGCGCGTGACAGACTCCAGCTGCCGCCGCCATCGGGCGACAAAGCAATCGAGCTGTAAGCCATCACAAACACGCTGTTGCGCGCGGCCACGATCATGTCGCATGCCAGAGCCAAAGAAAAACCAGCACCGGCCGCAGGCCCTTCCACGGCCGCGATCACGGGTTTGGGGAAGGTGCGGATGGCTTCGATCCAGTTGTGCAGGCCTTCGATGCTTTGCGCCTGGTGCTCGGGCGGCAACTGGCGGTTGCTTTGCAGGCGCTGCAGATTGCCGCCCGCGCAAAAGATGCCGTTGGCCCCGGTAATGACCACGCTGCGAACCTCAGGGCTGGACTCGGCCACGCTCAGAGCCTCGACCCCGGCGGCGTACATCTCAGGCCCGAGGGCGTTTCGAAACTCGGGATTGCTAAGGGTCAGGACCAGGGTCTGGCCTTCGCTGGTGCTGAGGAGTTGGGCGGTCATTTTCAGTCTTCCGTGTGCATGAGCGACAGTCCAATCGCCCCGCGGCGGCGCAACCAGGGGCTGGGACGATAACGGGGGTCGCCGTAAACCGTTTGCAGGTTGAACAGCACTTCCAAAATGCTGTCGGGTCCCAAGCGGTTGCCCATGGCCAGTGGGCCCATGGGGTAGGCTAGGCCCAAGGTGACGGCAGTTTCAAGGTCTTGCGGGCTGCAGATGCGTTGTTGGCAAATGTCGGAGGCGATGTTGACAATGGTGGCCACCACGCGTTGAGTGACAAAGCCACCGCTGTCGCGGATCACCGACACGGCTTTGCCGTCGCGTGCAAACAAGGCATGTGCGGCATCGCGCATGTCAGCGCGGGTGGCTGGGTTGGTGGCCAGCACGCGGCGCTTGGTGGCGCCATCGTCAAACAGCATGTCGATGCCCACGGTGCGGGCTGGGTCCAAGCGTTCAACCACGGCCACCGTGGTGATGTCAAAGCCCAAAGGCGCAACGATGGTCAGTGCTTCTGGGGAGGGCGAGGCACCGGTTTCGATTTTGGCGCCCAAGTTTTTCAGAACTTGCAGCAGCTCCAAGCGGCGTGCAGCTCTGGGTGAGACCCACACCGGTGGCATGTTGTCCACCACGGGCACGGGTGGTTCGGCGGGCACTTGGGCTGCGCCATCGATGTATTTGTAAAAGCCTTCGCCCACTTTTTTGCCCACCACACCCCCGGCCAAACGTTGGGCGGTGATCACGTTGGGGCGGTAGCGTGGCTCTTCGTAATACTGGTGGTAAATCGCCTCGATCACATGGTGGGAGACATCGAGCGCCGTCAAGTCAAACAACTCGAAAGGCCCCAACTTGAAGCCGACCTGGTCGCGCAAGATGCGGTCGATGGTGGCGAAATCGGCCACACCTTCACTCACGATGCGCAAAGCTTCGGTACCGTAACCGCGCCCAGCGTGGTTGACGATGAAGCCGGGCGTGTCTTGCGCCTGCACGGGCGTGTGGCCCATCTGGCGGGCAAACTCGGTCAAGCGCTCACAAACGGCGGGGTCGGTTTTGAGGCCAGCGATCACCTCGACCACCTTCATGAGTGGCACAGGGTTGAAGAAGTGGTAACCGGCAAACTGGGCTGGGCGCTGCAAGGCCGCGGCAATGGCCGTGACCGAGAGCGAAGAGGTGTTGGTGACCAGCACGGCCGTGGTGGCCAGAACCTTTTCCAATTCAGTGAACAGGCTTTTCTTGATGTCGATTTTTTCGACGATGGCTTCGACCACCAGATCGCACCCGGCCAGATCTTGCAGGTTGGAGGCCCCCAGCAGGCGACTTTTGTGGCCTGCCACGGCTTCGGCTGTGAGGCGGCCTTTTTCTTGCAGCTTGTCCCACTGCTGAAACACGGCGTCGCGGGCTTTGGCAATGGCTTCGGGTTGGGTGTCGTAAAGCCAGACTTGGCTGCCGGCTTGGGCCGCAATTTGGGCAATGCCCCGGCCCATGGCGCCGGCGCCGATCACGGCGACTTTTTGAAATGAAACGGTCATTTGGGATGGCTGGGCTCAAAGCCCTTGGCAAGATCGTTGAAAAACAGAAGGTGGCCAGGCTGCGCTGGGGGTCGAAACTTTTAAAACCATCAATTATGGAACGGCTTTCAGCGACGAACCTGCAAGGCACCCGGGTTCACGATGTTGGTGGGTGTGCCCTTGATGTAATTCACCACATTGTCAAAAGCCGTGCCGAAGTACAGCTCGTAACTGTCTTTTTCGACATAACCGATGTGCGGTGTGCAGATGCAGTTTTCCAGTCGAAGGAGGGCCGATCCCTGCAAAATGGGTTCAGACTCAAAAACATCGATGGCGGCTAAGCCTGGCCGACCTCGGTTCAAGGCGCCGATCAGTGCATTGGGTTCGATCAGCTCGGCACGTGAGGTGTTGACCAAAAGAGCCGTGGGCTTCATTCGCCCTAAGTCATCAGCCGTCACAATGCCTGCCGTCACTTCGTTCAAACGCAAGTGCAGGGACAAGACGTCGGCAGTGTCAAAAAATGATTCGCGGCTGGTTGCTGCAGCCAAACCGTCTTTGACGGCGCGAACGCGAGACTCATCGCTGCCCCAAACCTGAACATTCATGCCGAAAGCGCGGCCATAGCCCGCCACCATTTGGCCAATTTTTCCGTAACCCCAGATGCCCAGAGTCTTGCCTTTCAAAACCGTGCCCAAGCCGAAGTTGGTCGGCATGGCGCTGGATTTTAGGCCCGACTGTTGCCAAGCGCCGTGTTTCAGATTGCTGATGTACTGAGGCAGCCTGCGGGCAGCGGCCATGACCAGTGCCCAGGTCAATTCAGCCGGCGCCACAGGTGAGCCGACGCCTTCTGCCACTGCAATGCCACGCTCAGTGCAGGCAGCCAAGTCGATGTGCCCACCCACGCGTCCAGTTTGCGCGATCAATTTGAGTCGGGGCAGTTTTTCGATCAAGGCCTTGTTCAAAGCCGTTCGCTCGCGGATCAAGACGATCACATCGGCATCTTTCAGCCTGACAGAAAGTTGTCCGATGCCTTTGATCGTGTTGGTGTACACCTTGGCGGAATAGTTCTCGAGTTTGGAGGCGCACTCAAGTTTGCGGACGACATCTTGGTAGTCGTCAAGGATCACAATGTTCATGCCCGACATTGTGCCTTGTGAATGAAGGGCTTTGGGCGGGGCGGCCAGACGATGGACACCCCTTTATTTGCCAGGTCAATGGCTCAGGTGGCGCATTTCGAGTGCAGCCAGCCTGTCCAGTTCTGCGCACACGTCGGCCATACGACCTGAGATCACCATTCTTCCCGTCGTTTGTGGGTCATCCGCCGAATCTCGGACCCTCAAAACCTTGAGGCAGGGGACCTTGGGCAAAGAAGGCATGTGTCTTTGAATATTTGTCGGGCCAACGTGGGTCCTTGAGGCCCAGCTGGGGTGGAGACGACCTGGTGAGCGAGGCGTGGCTGAGATTTTTGGGTTTTGAGTCCCAGAGAAAGTCTTGAACAAACCAGAAAGAGCAAGCAGAGCGATTCCCATGTGAAACCTTTCAAAAGCATGGAGGTTGGACACAGACAGGATTGCAAAAGAAAGTCACTGCGTTCAGGGCTGATGAACAGCGCCCGCCACCTGCACGCAAGACGAATGCTTCACATCAAAGTGCTGTTGCGGATCAAACCCACCGCCAAACCCTCGATGTCAAAGGGTTCTCCGGGGTGAACTTGTATCGTCGGGTAATCGGGGTTTTCGGGCAGAAGTTCAATACCGCTGGCAGTTTTGTGAAGGCGTTTGACCGTGACTTCATCCCCCAGTCTGGCCACCACAATTTGTCCGTTGCGGACCTCTTTGGTGGATTTAACGGCCAGAAGATCGCCATCCATGATGCCGGCATCGCGCATGGACATGCCGCGAACGCGCAACAGGTAGTCAGGCTGCATGGTGAACAAGCTGCTTTCGACTTGGTAAGTGCGGTCAACGTGCTCTTGGGCCAAGATGGGGGAGCCTGCTGCGACACGGCCCACCAAGGGCAAACACAGCTGACCCAAACCGGGCAGACTCATGCTGAATAGATCGTTGCTGGCCCTTGGGCTGCTGCGTTGGCTGCCTTTGAGGCGAATACCGCGAGAAGTGCCGCTGACCAGCTCAATGGCGCCTTTTCTGGCCAATGCCTTGAGGTGTTCTTCAGCGGCGTTGGCAGACTTGAAACCCAAGACGTTGGCGATTTCAGCACGCGTGGGGGGCGCACCGGTGTTGGCGATGGTGTTCTGGATGAGTTCCAGAATTTCTTGTTGCCGTGCGGTCAGTTTGGGGTTGTCGGTCATGGTGTTTCCTTGAATGGCTGTTTTTTCATCCAGTGACTGTATTTTTAACCAGCTTTTTGATTTGTGCAAGCCATTTCACTCAAAAAAATGCTTGGGCTGAAAAAACAGGGTGTGCAAAAGCAGCAAAGCCCCTGAACGGGGCTTTGTGATCAAGGCGCCGCCAAAGCGGCAGCGAATGGAAACAAGCGGCTCAGGTTGCGAGAGCCTGGAAAGCGCGAGCGGTGATGTCTTCCACACTGCCGGTGCCACTGATCGCGCGGTATTTCGGAGCCATGCTGGCCTCGGTACGCGCCCAAGAGGCGTAGTAATCGACCAATGGACGGGTTTGGGCGCTGTAGACGTCCAAGCGTTTTTTGACGGTTTCTTCGTGGTCGTCTGCACGTTGGACCAAGGGTTCACCCGTCACATCGTCCATGCCCTCTACCTTGGGCGGGTTGAACTTGACATGGTAGGTGCGACCGGATGCAGGATGCGAGCGTCGTCCGCTCATGCGGTCAATGATGGCATCAAAAGGAACGTCGATTTCCAGCACATAGTCGAGTTTGACGCCGGCGGCCTTCATGGCGTCGGCCTGAGGGATGGTGCGAGGAAAGCCGTCAAACAAAAAGCCATTGGCGCAATCGCTTTGAGCGATGCGTTCTTTGACCAAGTTGATGATCAAGTCATCGCTCACCAAGCCACCTGATTCCATCACGGCTTTGGCTTGCAGACCCAAAGGCGTCCCTGCTTTGACGGCAGCCCTGAGCATGTCACCGGTCGAAATTTGGGGGATGTTGAATTTTTGGCAGATGAAAGTGGCCTGTGTCCCTTTGCCGGCGCCTGGTGCACCCAACAGAATCAATCTCATGGTGATGTCCTTGTCATTTGTGATCGTTTTGGTCGGTCCGGCCAAAAGACCAGATGCATCTGTATTTTAAGAATAGCACGCCATTCTCAAAGTTGGCTTACGCGCCAGGTCAGTTTCAGGGCCCATCAACTGA
>CANGZO010000024.1 GCA_947458305.1 Comamonadaceae bacterium | reverse complement strand
AGCATCGTGCCCTTGCTGATGTATGCCGTATTCGGAAGCAGCCGGGTGTTGGCGGTGGGGCCGGTGGCCGTGGTGTCGCTGATGACGGCCACGGCCATTGGCGATCTGGCTCAGGCGGGTTCACTCGCCTACGGCGCACTGGCCATCACACTGGCATTCATATCGGGCGCCATGTTGCTGCTGATGGGCTGGCTACGGCTCGGTTTTCTGGCCAATTTCCTGAGCCACCCAGTGATCTCGGGCTTCATCACGGCCTCGGCCCTGCTGATTGCGGCCGGCCAGCTCAAGGTGATCTTGGGGGTCAAGGTGGAAGGTCATCACTTCTTTGAACTGGTGCTAGGGCTGGTGCGCCAGGCGTCCCAGACCCACACCCTGACTGCGGCCATTGGGTTGGGGACCGTCGCTTTCCTTTTCTGGGCCAGGCGTGGCGTCAAGCCCCTGCTGCTGCGCTTGGGCATGGGGCCGAGGCTGGCAGACGGCCTCGCCAAGGCGGCGCCCGTAGCGGGCATCGCCATCACGGCTTGGCTCACCTGGGGCAGTCAATGGCATGAGCAGGGGGTGCGCATCGTGGGCACGGTGCCCCAGGGCTTGCCGCCGTTCACGCTGCCTTCTTGGGACTGGGCGCTCTGGCAGCAGCTGGCGGTTCCGGCCTTGCTCATCAGCGTGGTGGGCTTTGTGGAATCGGTCTCGGTGGGCCAGACCCTGGCGGCCAAGCGCCGTCAGCGCATCGTGCCCGATCGCGAACTGGTCGCTCTGGGCGCGAGCAACCTGGGCGCGGCTCTGACTGGGGGCTTTCCGGTGACGGGCGGCTTTGCTCGTTCGGTGGTCAATTTCGATGCCGGGGCGCAGACGCCTGCTGCGGGCATCTTCACCGCCGTGGGTATTCTCTTGGCTGCCTTGCTGCTCACCCCAGCGCTCTACTACGTGCCGCAGGCCACTCTTTCGGCCACCATTGTGGTGGCCGTGCTGTCTCTCGTGGATCTGCGTATCTTGCGCAGCACCTGGGCCTATTCGCGCCCTGATTTCGCAGCGGTCGTGGTGACCCTGTTGGTCACACTTGCTGCTGGCGTGGAGGCCGGGCTGGTGGCTGGCGTGGGTTTGTCACTGCTGCTCTACCTCTACAAAACCAGCCGCCCGCACATCGCCGAAGTCGGATGGGTGCCGGGAACCGAGCATTTCCGAAACATCCTGCGCCACCAAGTGGCGGTGAGCCCCCAGCTGGCCAGCCTGCGCGTGGATGAAAGCCTTTACTTTGCCAATGCACGCGTACTGGAAGACCGAGTCAATGCCCTGGTCGCCGAACGGCCTGCGCTCAAACATCTGGTGCTTCAGTGCTCGGCGATCAACGATATCGACGCCAGTGCGCTCGAAAGCCTGGAAGCCATCGACCAGCGGCTGCGCGGCGCTGGCCTGCGCCTGCACCTGAGCGAGGTCAAAGGCCCGGTCATGGACAAGCTGCGAGTCACCGAATTTCTTCAGCACCTGAGCGGGAAGGTTTACCTTACTCACTATCAAGCTGTTATGGAGCTGGCTCCCGAAATCTGTCATTTGTCCGAGATCCAGACTCAAATCATCAGGAGACGAATATGAATGAAATCTGGCTGGCGATGAACGTCGCCTACGAAACGGCCTTGGGCCTGATGCCCGCGCTGGCACCTTTGGTGTTGATGTGGGCCGTGATGATGGTGATCAACCGCAAGAAGCTCAAGCGGGTCAAGCCAGCAACGCTCGCTGCAGTGGCTGTGCTGGTGGCATTGGTGGCCGTTGTGGCTTTGCCATCTTTGACTCAATCAAGCTTGGCCGACATGACTGATGGGGTGGATTGGGCCAGTTTGCTGGGGCAAGCTGCAGGGCTTGGCTTGGCGGCTGGGTTGCTGATTTGGCCTGTGTTGGCCATGCGCCAACGCTGAAAAAAACACATGCGCCGTTAAATGCGTTCATGCCTAAGGATGAGGTGCTCTATACCGTCATGAACAACTGAAACACCGAATTGGGGGCTTTAGGAATCAGGGGTGGTGCCAGAGGCTTGAGTTTAAAGCGGTTCTGGATCGGGGTTTCCACTGGCGTCTTTACAGCCGTCAGATCGACGAAATCGGCCAGCACGAATTGGCTCAAGGTGTCGATCACCACTTGTTCCAAACCCCATTCAAAGCCAGCTGGCGCAAACAAGCCATCGGACTCGTGGTCTTGTTGTTCCAAGGTGCTTTCAAAAGCAGAGGCGATGTCCCACATGGACACCAGGGCGATATCGCCTTGGATGCTGTAGCCGCCGCCTGGGCCTTTGTTGGCGCTGACGATGTGGCGGTCTTTGAGTGGCTTGAGGATGCTCTCTAGGTTGGACACCGACAACTGAAGACGATTGGACAAGGTGGTGGTGGAGACCCGGCCCTTGTGCTGCAGCTCGGCGATGACCACGCACACATCTAAGGCATTGATGGTTCGGTTTGAAATCATGGCTTAACGCTCCTTTGCGTAGGATTTTGAATTATTTATCTACGCAAATGATGATTAACCTCATGATTATTTCTTTTTCATCATAAAATCTACGCAATACCTACGCATAGGCGCTGCTTTGACCCCTCGTTCATCTTCAAGCCCGATGTTCCGCATCGGCGCCGTCTCCAAGACCACAGCCATTCCGGTTTCAACCTTGCGCATTTGGCAAACCCGTTACGGTGCTTTCAGCCCGGTTAAAACCGAGGGCAACCAACGCCTGTTTGGCGAACCCGATGTGTCCAAGGCGCTTTTGCTCAAGCAGTTGATTGGGGCAGGGCACGGCATCGGGGCCATTGCTCACCTGGATCTGGAGCAGTTGCGTCGCCTCGCGAGTCAAGACACCCGCGCCACAAGCCCATCACCAGTGTTGACCTTGCCGGTCTGCTTGGCCGTGGTGGGTTTGGGTTTGGCCAACCGGTTGGAGTCGAGCAAATTTGCTGCGGTGTTGAGCCAGCACCGCATCCAGGTCACCGATGTATTGGAGGATTTGGCCTCGGTCAGCCATGCGCCTTTGTCCGACAAGCCGCAGGTCTTGTTGGTCCGGGTCAGTTCGCTGCAAGACACGGTTTTTTCTGCCATCCAGACCTTGACCCAGCGCCACGCATTTGCCCAGACCATCGTGCTCTACAACTTTGCCCCGGATGTGGTGGTGCAGTCCATGAAGCGGGCGGGCATGATCGTGCGGCGAGACCCGATCTCTGACGGTGAGTTGGCCGAGTTGCTGCAATCGATCTTGTTTGTGGACCGCAGCCGGGCGCAGGAGTTTGGTGACCAAGGCGCGGTGATTGCCAGCCGCAAATACTCAGACCAGACCTTGCGCCGCGTGGCCGGTATCTCGACCAATGTGCTGTGTGAATGCCCAAGGCATGTGGCCGAGCTGATTGCCCAGTTGGCCAGTTTTGAGGAATACAGCCAAGAGTGCCTGAACAAAAACGCCGAGGACTCGCACTTGCACTCTTATCTGCGGGCTATCTCCGGTTCGGCGCGTTCCCTGTTTGAAAACGCGCTGGAGAAAATCGCTGAGCACGAAGGCATTGATTTGAGAGAAATGCCCCGCGCAGCGAGGCCACCCATCACTGAGGCGTGAACAAGGCCCGGTCGTTGGCGTTTTGCACATACTGCCGGGCGATGTTGGCGCAGACCAAGTCGCACAAGGCGTAGAAGAACCGATAAATTGATGTGAATCACCGTACCTTATGGGCTGTGGTACGACATCTTGGTGGAGATGACAGGTTTTTGACCTTTGTTTGGACATGACATGTGCTTTGGGGGTGCAGAGGCCTCAGTAAAATGTCCAACGCTAAATTGAGACGCACCACAAGCTTGAGTCTTGAATTTGGTGAAATTGACGTCTGCTTCGGTTCACCTTTCTCACCCATGGAGTTTTCATGAAACTGATTTTTGCAGTGGCCGCTGTGGCTGCTTTGAGTTCTGCCCCCGCCTTTGCCAACACAGACTTGGCCAAGAAAAACGCCTGCATGGCCTGCCATGCCGTGGACAAGAAACTGGTAGGCCCTTCCTACCAGGACGTGGCGAAAAAATACGCTGGCCAAAAAGACGCTGCGGCCACACTGGCCAAAAGCATCAAGGCAGGCGGCTCCGGCAAGTGGGGCCCAGTCCCGATGCCTGCGCAAGCGGCCCTGAGCGATGCCGATGCATTGAAATTGGCGACATGGATTTTGTCGGGTGCCAAATAAAGTTTTTTGACTGATCAGAAACCAAGTTCTGATCCATTTCCAAGCCGCTCAAGGTTTCAGCCGTGAGCGGCTTTGTTTTTTCCTATCCTGAATGTGAGGGTGTGGCGCTGCCTTGACTGCGGCTGTCATGCAAGGCCTGGTCTGTCCTCGAATATGACCGATGGCCAAGCGCTTGGTAAGCCATTTGGGCTGCCCTCGCTGCGAGTCTGGACCAGTTTCGATAGGATCACAGGGTTAACAAGGAGAAAACTGGTGCAAAACCGTCGCGAGACCCTCAAACAGACCGCTGTTCTGGCTGCCCTTTTGGCGTCCGCTGGCTTTCCTCAATTCGCCCATGCTGCCTACAACAAGCAGGCATTTGACGCCAAGTCGGTCCAAGAAGCGGCCAGAGCAGCCGGCGCCAGGAGCATGACGGAGAGCAAGGATGTGATTCTCACCGCCCCGGATGTGGCCGAGGACGGCGCTGCAGTGCCTTTGGGCATCAGCACTGCTTTGTCTAACGTCAGGCAGTTGTTGTTATTGGTTGAAAAAAATCCCTCTGCTCTGGTGGCGATGTTCCAAGTGACCGATTCGATTGAAGCCAACTTTGCAACCCGGGCCAAGATGGGCCAGTCTTCGGACGTTTATGCCGTGGCCATCTTGAATGATGGTCGGGCTCTGTGGACCAAGAAAGAAGTGAAAGTCACATTGGGCGGTTGTGCTGCCTGAAGCTTGGCTGAAACTGGCACAACCTGTATGACCTGAACACATCAATTACAAATGACAAACCCTACGCAGATTCGAGCTCAAGCAGCAGGTGACAAAACGACCGTTCGTGTGCGCATGGCCCATGAAATGGAATCAGGTCAGCGCAAAGACGCTTCGGGCAAGACTGTCCCCGCATGGTTCATTCAAGAGGTAACGGTTACGCACAATGGCAAACTTGTTTTGTCCGCTGAGTGGGGAACCGCTGTGTCCAAGAACCCGTTCATGCAATTTGCAGTCAAAGGCGCCAAAGTCGGCGACAAAATAGCGGTCAGTTGGAAAGACAACCGGGGCGCGACCCGCACAGACGAGGCCACGGTATCTTGACCTCAAGTGTGGTTAAGCGGGTGCTTTTGGTGCCCCCGACAGGAATCGAACCTGTATCACTCCCTTAGGAGGGGAGAGTTCTATCCATTGAACTACGGTGGCCTTCAGAGCTGAGATTGTAACGACCGTCAATGCCCAAGAGGCGTAACGCCAACATCTGTTGATGTGGGCTCAGAATGGCAAGCTTTGCAGCAAGAGGTGCGCACTGTCGCCAAGGTCGGCTCGCACAAGCCGTCCTTGGAAAAAGATCTGCAGTCCTTGCCAATTGCTGGTGTGCACAAGAAAAGGTGCTAGGCCATTGACCGTTTGGTTCATCCCAGCTTTCAGGTTGAGCAAGGACAATTTGTTGTCACTGTCGAGCACACACAAAGCGCTGTCGGCTTTGGCCTCAATGTAGATGTAACTGCCGGGTTTCAGTGGGTTGCTGGGGGTGTGCGATGTGCTGTTTTTTCTGTGTTGGTCGTCGCACGCGATCGATGCCAGTTGGTCCCTGTCAGGTGCAGCGATCGCGGGCACCTCAGGCGAAGGGCTGGCTGTCTTGGGCAGCGCTTGCGGCGCAGAGGCGATCACCAAAGCAGCTGGTGATTCAGTGATTGGTGCTGCCGATGCTGGGGCAGTCGGTTGGCCGCTCTCACTTTGAAGCACGGCGGGTATTGGTCTTGGTGTCTGGTCTTGGTGCTGGATGCCCAAGAAGCCCAAGAAACCCATGGACAGAAGGCCAGCCGTCACCAGCAATGGATGCCTCAAAAACGGATGGGGAGAAGATTTTTTGTAGACGTCTGAGGAAGAAACCGGGCTGGCAGTTGAATCAGCTTGAGCAAGCGCTTGAGTTTCAAGGGCAGGCATTGCGGGGAAATTTTCAGGGGCGGTTGGTGTTGCTTGAACTGCTGCAACGGGAAATACATAGCCCAGTTTCTTGAGCAGCTTGTTACCGGTATTTCGCTTGATCAGCTCGTTGTAAAAGCTCCGTCCCTCACCGCTTTCCAGTTCTTGAAGCTGGGCCGCAGAAATGGTGTTGGTGCGCGCAAAAACCAAGGCATCGATCCCGGCGGATGTCCTGAGGCTTTGCAAAAGCTTGCCGTCTTCGGGGCCCCAAGGCTGGTTGTTCATCTGCGGAAAAGACATGGGTTTGAGAAATGCCCAAAATGAGCGAAGATCAATTGAAGGCGCTTTTTTGAGGTAATGGCCATAATTGTCAAATTCCGCCTTATGTTACCTTAGGTGTGCATAAATTTGTTCGGAATTTGTAACAGATATCAATTATGAAATTCGATCTCAATATGCCAAGGAAGGCGCCGCGTCAACAGCGCGGTTTGATGACTGTTCAATCGCTGGAGCAAGCCTTTGTTCGGGTTTTGATGCTCACTGGGGATTTTCAAAAAGTCAGGGTGCGAGAGGTCGTCGATGTCGCTGGTGTCGGAATTGGAACTTTTTACGATTACTTTCCAAATTTGCAAGTTCTAGCTGCCTCGGCCATGCGAACCCGAAGGGATGACTTGATCAGAACCTTGCGTCAGACCATGGTTCGGCACGCAGACGCTACGCTCAGTACCTTGATCGACGCCATGCTGGACGATTGCGTAGAGATGGCTTTACAGCAACCCAAAGAGTGGGCGGCCTTGATGATGATCGAGCGTCAAGTGGAAGATTTGCGGGGTTTTCAAGCCTTTCACATTGGGATTCAACAGACTTGGGTTGATGCCTTCGAGTCACATGGTCCTGCATTACCTTTGACGGAAATCAAAACCATGTCGGCCATGGTCCACGCCATCACCTATGGCTGGTGCACACAAGAAATTCTGGTTTTTCGGGGCGATCGAACGCGTCAGGCTTCGCGCCAGGAGTTGGGTGCGGCGGTGCATGGCTACCTCAATACCGTGCGGGCTCAGTCACAGCCAGAGTGACGGAGAAAAGTGGCTGCGCCTTCAATCCTTTCGGATGGTGAAGATCAAATCCAGCGCACTTTGTTCTGCCGCCTGCGCGCGCAGCGTGAGTCGGCGAGAGATGTCGTAAAAAATAAACAGACTGCCCATCGTGCCGCTCAAGCTGGCTTCGTAGGCCATGTAAAAGTCTTGTGACAAGCGTTTACCCAGCGTGACGGCGGCGCCCGTGGCGGTGGTTCCTGTGCGTGTGCTGGTGCCCAAGCTGATCTCATCCAGTCCCAAGTTGCCAGCCAGTTCGCTGCTGAATGTTTTGCCATTGCCACTGAGCAAAACCATGGCGGCTTGCTGCAACACCGCCGATTCGGCGCCGCCGTTGGCCGCCGAGCGCCCCAGCACCAACCAGGCCAGTTTGTCGGCGTCGGGCATATCCGGGTCGGCATACAAACGGATGCGGGGCAGCAAGGCGCTGCCTGAAACCTGCACCCCAACACTTTGGGTCAAATGGGGCCGCAAGGCGATGATCTCGAGGCCTGGGTTGTCGTAGGCGCCATTGAAACGCAAGACCCCGGTGCTGATGTTGAGTTGTTGTCCATAAGCCTTGTAGCGGCCGCCCAAAGTGCGCACTTGGCCATGCAGGCGTGGCAAGCCTTGGGTGCTGGCGTTGCTGACCAAATCCAGTTGTCCAGTCAGACGCGTGTTCAGGCCTTTGCCTTGGAGCTGAAAGTCGGGCCCGAGATCCAGCGTCACGCGCACATCGGGAGTACCGATCCAAGATGGATTGACAGGCCGAGGGGGATTCGTTGATGGGGTGTTTGGCCGGGGCGAGTGAGGTCGCACGATCACCACATCGTCCCCCAAATTGGGGGTGCTTTCATCGGGCAAAAGGAACAGGGCTTGGTCAGCCTTGAGCAGTCCCCTGATTTGCATTTGGCCCTTTTGCACTTGGGCAGTGACTTGTCCTGACACGACCAATCGGCGGTCGGCCCGGTTGCTGACGCGAAGAGACTTGGCGTCGATCTGCAAGCTCATTTGCGCTGCATGCAAAGGGTTGGTCTGGGTGGGCGAAGGGGGCAGGGTGCTCGGTGCCAACTGGATGCGGCCCTTTGCCGCAATGTCGCCGCCCTGGGGGCCGGCTCCGCGCAAACTCAAACGGTCAAGGATCAGTTCTTGGCCTTGCAGTCGAGCTTGCATCTGGCCTTGGTCAAAAGAGATCCCTTGAACGGCCGAACGAACGGCCAATTGATCGGCGTTGAGGCGCCCTTGCCATTGGGGTTGGCTGCGGGTTCCGACCAAGTCAAACTGGGCGTCCAGGGTGCCTTGTACGCGCCATCCAGGGGGTGCCAAAACAGACCAAGCGCCGATTTTTGGCAAGCGGGCTTTGACCGAACCTCGCAAGGGCGCCTGGGCGGGCCACTGCCAGCCTTGTGGTGTGCGGCTGAGTGTGCTGAACACTTGCGCTTGCGCTTGGCCCATCTGCTCGCTGTCCCATTGCAGATCGGCCTGCAGACGTTCGTTGTGAATCTGCAGCACCAAGCTGGCCTCGCGCAAACCCGCTGCGGTGGGTTGACCCGGTGAGGGTTCAGTTTGGATGCGCAAGTCGCCTCGGCTGCGCCGAATTTGGGCCTTGAGGGTGGTGTCGGCGTTTTGCGTCAGTTGCAACTGGCCTTGCAGCAGAACATCGTTGGGGATGTCCATGCGCCATGCGCTGGGTAACCAGTTCAGTGGCAGGTCTTCCCAGCTGGCAGCGAACTGGGCGCTGGGTGATTGTCCGGTGCTGGCCGAACGCCAATGGCCAGGTTCAACTTGCACGCGGCTGTTGCCCGGTGAGGGCCCTTGCACTTGCAAGTGGGCGTTGGACCAACTCAGTGCCAAGGCCGACGGACCCAGATCGGCTTGCCAGGCCATGGCTTTTTGGAGTTGCAAACGCCAAGCGGCTTGCGGCTGGGTGCCCAGCGCCTGAAGGTCCAGGCTGTCCAACAAACCCCGCCATTGGTGGCTTTGTAAATGGGGCCGTGCAGCGCTCAGCCGCGCTTGCAACCGGGATGTGGCGGGGCCTTGGGTCAAGAGGCTTTGCCATTGGGCTTGCCAGGACAGCGGTGTGCCCGCCATCTGCAGCTGGCCTGGGTCCAAGACCCAAGCAGCTTGTTGGGGCGTTTGCCACGTCAGGCGGGGCCATTGAGCGTTCAGCTTGAAAGGGGTTTGGGCTTGCGCATAACCGCCTTGCCATTGGGCTTGGAGTTGCCCCGGGCCTGAGGCCTTGAGGGCAGAAAACCGATCTCCCCAGCCCGGCAATTTTTGGACCCAAGCCCAACTGGCAGCGGCATCTTGCACATCGATGTCGAGTTGGCCTTGGCCCTCCAGGGGTGCCAGCAGTCCTTCGGCTTTGGCGCGCAGGCCCGGCAGTTGCACAGACCATTGACCTTGAAGTGATTTTTGCCTTGGCGAGTACTTGAAACGCCCCTCCATGGCCGCTTGTCGGGCATTCAGCTTGAGTGCGTCGATGTGCCAGACCTCGTCTTGCCAATGGCCTGACAGTGCCAGTTGTTCAAAGTGCAATCCAGAAGCGGGGCCCAGCTTGGACAAGGCTTTGGCAGGTTGGTTCGGTGCTGCGGCCGACTGCAACTGGGCATCAAAGCGTATCGGCCCAGACCCTGTGTCTTGTGCCTGCAGTTGGCCTTGAATAGGCGGGCCTGTCAGCGCGCTGTGCAGCTGAGCCGGGTGGATGCCAGACAACGCCGTGCTGCCGGTCCAGCCCGAAGCGCTTTGTGCGGCCTGAACTTGCATTTGGCCGCCTGCCAGCTGGGCCTGTGATGGCAACACTTGCCACAGGCCTTGATGGTGGCGTGCGTGGAGTGACAACTGGGTCAGGGGCAGTCGCTGCACATCCCAAGCGCCTGGCAGCAGGTTGCGCAGCTCGGCTTGCAAAGACCAGTCTGGGCCGTCGGGCTTGAGTTGCGCTTGGCCATTCAAGTGGGTCTGCGGGGCTTGAGGCCACAAAGGGGCCAAGTTCAAAGCCTGCCATTGCCCTTTGGCCTGCACGATGACTGGTTGTTGCCATGGCCGCACATCGGCCTGCAAGCTCAGGTGCACGGGGGCTTTGCCTTGTGGCCAAGTCGGTTGATCGGGCGCAGGCGACAGTTCTGCACTGAGCTCGAGTTGGGCCTGTGGCCCAGCCAAGTTGCCTTGTGCAGAGGCGTGCAGCAGCAAGGCCAAAGCGGGTGTGCCGCCCATGGCGGGTGTTTTGACCTGTCCTTCCATGTCCAGTTTCAAAGCCATGGGTGCCGCGCCTTGCAGGCTGGCTTGCAGGCTGTATTGGCCTTGGGCCAAGGTCAGTTTGGGCACTTTCAGGATATGTGTTCGCCCGTCATAGGCGTAATGCGCTTGAATGCCGGAGAGCCTCACCGGGTTGGCGCCCTGCCAATCCAAGTGGTCCACTTTCAGGGTCATTTGCACCGGCAGCGGCCAGTTCAAGTCCAGCCAAGGGGTCAAAGGCTTGGCTGGCCGCTGGTCCTGGATTTGCAGTGATTTCAGGTGAACACTTTGCACGGGCCAAGGTTGCCTCCAAAGCAGTGACCAGTCGATGGCAATGTCGGCATCTTGGGTTTGCACTTGCAGCTGGGGTGCACGCCATGCCAGTTGGCCGATTCGCCCGCCTTGGCGCAAGCTGCCTTGCACACCGCTGCTGGTCAGATGTTGCCCGGCGGGTAAGGCCTTGTCTGCCCATTTCAAGGCCGTGCCCAAAGATCCTTCTGTTCCCGCCCAAAACCACAAAGAAGCCCCCAAGACCACCAAGATCATGGGGCCCAACAAGGCCGACAAGGTGCCCAGCGACCAGGCACCCAGCCATCTCGCGGCGCGCCGAAAAAGGCGCGCAGGCACCGGGTGCTTCGAAGTCGGCGGCGATGGTGGCGCAGACATGGTGTCGGAAGCTGGCGACGGGTTCAAAACGTGAAGCCCACACTCAAATGCAAACGCCATTTTTGCAAAGCTTGGGCGTGTGCCAAGTCCATGCGCACCGGGCCAACTGGACTGCGCCAACGTGCCCCGATGCCATAACTCGTTTGGGTGCGAAGCAAGTGCAATTCGTTGGCGACCGCGCCAGCATCGGCAAAGACAGCGGTTTCCCAATCGGTCATTTGCCCATTCCAGCGCAAGGGGCGTTGCCACTCCACACTGCCTGTGCTCAGGTACCGGCCAGCGCCGATGAGCCCTTGGCCAAGATCCACCCCAATGCTGTTCAAAGCGTAACCCCTCACCGTGTTGTCACCACCGGTGAGAAACAGTTGGGTGGTCGGCAAGTACCGGGTGTCTTGGCTGACCACACTGCCCATAGAGGCCCGCACCGCCAAGCGACCGCTGTTGGACCCTAGGGGCCAAAAACTCAGGCCCTTGGCCAGCCAGCGCGCATAGGGCTGGCTGACGGCGCCCAGGCTGACGCCAGAGCCCAGCTCCAGTCCCAAGCCCCATCCACGGCTTGGAAAGGGCAGACTGTCAAAGTTGCGCCAAGTCCAAGCGAAGTTGCCACTGACCGATTCCAGGTTGCCCAAGGCATTGCTTTGCTGTGAAGCCATGTCGTATTGCGCAAAGTAGGAGCGGTCGATCCGTGGGCCGGTTTGCAGTCGGCCTGCACGCCAACGTTGGCTGCTGATCACATCGTTGTCGCGCAGTTGGCGATTGAACTGAGCCGAGGTGTTCCAACGCCACAAGCTGCTGTCGGGTGGGGCCAGCAGATCGAGCCCCATGGTTTGCAGGTCTCTGTCAATCGCCAGACGGCTGACGGCCCGCCAATTCAAACCCGGGACGCTGTGGTGTGTGTGTTCTGCGCTCAGGCGAGGGCCGCTGTCACTGCGTACGCCGACACCCAAGAGCCATCTTTGGCGCAGGGTCTCTTTGAGTTCGATGTTGACCGGCGGCCGTGCCAAATTGCCTTCAGGCTCAAGGCTGACAAAAACCGAGTCGTAAAACCCGCTCAGGACCAAACGCTGTTGGGCTTCCAGCAAATCGCTTTGCCGGTAGGGCTGATCGGGGGGCAAACGGGCCAGTCGCGCCACTTGCAAGGCGCCGTATTTGGTAGCGCCTGTGATGTTCAAGTCGCCCAAGCGAACAGCAGGACCCGAGTCCAGCGTCAAGCGCAGCACCACCCCGTTGGTCTCGGCGTCCACCCGGGCCTCGCTCTCGGCCACGCGGCCCCAGGGGTAATGTTCTGAGACGAGTTGCCGCAGGGCATTGTTTTTGGCCTGGCTCCAAGCGGCTTGGGTGAAGGGGGCGCCGGGTGGCAAGCCCCATTGCTTTTGGATGCTCGTTTGCTGCCGTGGGCCGGTGGGTGCTTGTGTCAGCTCACCCAACCATTGCCACTGCACTTGGGTGATGCGCGCGGGTGGTCCGGTGTCCACGGCCAGTGTGACCTGCCCCAGTGGGCTGGGGCCTTGTGCGGGGTCTTTTTGCCAGCTCAGTTGGGGGTTGAAAAATCCTTGAGTGGCCAGTAACTCGCGCGCTTGTTCATCGGCGTCTTCCAACAAGCGAGTCAACTCGGTTTCGTCCAAATCGCTCAGGGCTTGGTATCGCCGAAGTTCCATGTGCTGCAACAGGAAGTCGCGTACCTCTTCGTCTTCGCTTTTCACCACCCACGAAAAAGCCAGTGAGGATGCGGTCGATTTCAAGACCTGTGTCGGCACGCTTTCAGCGTGCGCAGCGATGCTCCAAACGCTTGCAAACCCGCACAGACACAGCAACAGCGCTGAACAACATTGACCGCGCTGAAACCATGTCATTTGCTCAGCAAACGCATCGCATCTTCCAAGCCTTTCAAGGTCAAGGGGAACATGCGCTGGCTCATGAGCTGCTGGATGATGGAAATGCTCTGGCGGTATTGCCACACGCCCTGCGGCTCGGGGTTGATCCAGGCGTAATTCGGAAAGGTGTGCGTCAGGCGTTGTAGCCACTCGGCCCCGGCTTCCTCGTTGTTGTATTCAACGCTGCCGCCCTTTTGCAAAATCTCATAGGGGCTCATGGTGGCATCGCCAATGAAGATCAGCTTGTAGTCCTTGTTGTACTTGCGCAGGATGTCCCAGGTCGGAAATTTCTCGGCGTAGCGGCGCTTGTTGTTCTTCCACATGAAGTCATAGACGCAGTTGTGGAAGTAATAAAAATCCAGGTGTTTGAACTCGGCCTTGACGGCCGAAAACATTTCTTCAACCCGCGCGATGTGCTCGTCCATGGTGCCGCCCACGTCCATGAGCAGCAGCACTTTCACATTGTTGTGGCGCTCCGGACGCATCAGAATGTCCAGGTATCCCGCATTGGCTGCGGTTTTGCGGATGGTGCCGTCCAGGTCCAGTTCTTCTTGCGAACCCTCGCGCGCAAAGCGGCGCAGGCGGCGCAGGGCCACCTTGATGTTGCGTGTGCCCAGCTCCTGGCTGTCGTCGTAGTCTTTGTAGGCCCGCTGGTCCCAGACCTTGACGGCGCTCTTGTTGCCGCCCTTGCCGCCAATGCGGATGCCTTGCGGGTTGTAGCCGCCGTTGCCAAAGGGCGATGTGCCGCCCGTGCCGATCCACTTGTTGCCGCCTTCGTGGCGTTCTTTTTGTTCTTCCAGGCGTTTTTTGAGCGTGTCCATCAACTCGTCCCAGCCCATCTTCTCGATGGCGGCTTTTTGCTCGGGCGTGAGTTCCTTTTGCAGGATTTTTTCGAGCCAATCCAGCGGCACTTCTTTGGTGAAGTCGGTCAGCATTTCTACGCCCTTGAAATAAGCGCCGAAAGCTTTGTCGAACTTGTCGAAGTGCTTTTCGTCCTTGACCATCACCGTGCGAGCCAGGTGGTAAAAATCGTCGATGCTGCAGGCGTCAGACGCCGGGCCGACCACATTGGCCTGCAAGGCTTCGAGCAGCGTCAGATACTCGCGCACCGAGACAGGCAGCTTGGCAGTACGCAGGGTGTAGAAAAAATCGATCAGCATGACCGGGTGTCCTTTGGGGCTGAGCGGCTCAATTGAAAGTCCAGGTGCGCACGCACATTGGGCCATTCGCTGGCAATGATGCTGTACACGCAGGTGTCGCGCAGTGCGCCAGCGCTCAGAGCGTGGGTGTTGATCTGGTGGCTGCGCAGCACGCCATCGAGCTTGGCGCCCAGGCGCTCGATGGCGCGGCGGCTTTGATGGTTGAAGAAATGCGTGCGGAACTCCACCGCGATGCAGTTCAGGTGCTCAAAAGCGTGGGTCAGCAGCAAGCGCTTGGCTTCGGTGTTGAGCGGTGTGCGTTGCACGCTGCGGCGGTACCAGGTCGAGCCGATTTCAACCCGGCGGTGGGCCGCGTCGATGTTCATGTAGGTGGTCATGCCCACAGCGCAGCCACTGGCTGGGTCGATCACGGCAAACGGGCACATGCTGCCTTGGGCTTGCATGGCCAGGCGACGCTCGATTTCTGCGGCCATGCCTTCAGGCGAGGGGATGGCGGTGTACCACAGCTGCCAAAGCTCACCATCGCGCACCGCTTCTTGCAAATCGGCCGCATGGCTGGCGTGCAGAGGCTCCAGCCGGACATGTGTTCCGCTCAGCGTGGTGGGTGCAGCGAAAGCGGGCATGGGCTCAGCGGTTGCGCTGGTTCATGAAGACCAGTTTTTCAAACAAGGTCACGTCCTGTTCGTTTTTGAGCAATGCACCCACCAGCGGCGGCACCGACACTTTTTGGTCAGCGCTTTGCAGGGCTTCGAGCGGGATGTCTTCGGCCACCAGCAGCTTGAGCCAGTCGAGCAGCTCGCTGGTCGAGGGCTTTTTCTTCAGGCCCGGCAGGCCGCGCACGTCGTAAAAAGTCTTGAGGGCCAAGGCCAGCAGGTCTTTCTTGAGCGTGGGAAAGTGCACGTCCACGATTTGGCGCATGGTGTCCGCTTCGGGGAATTTGATGTAGTGGAAGAAGCAGCGGCGCAGGAAGGCGTCGGGCAATTCTTTTTCGTTGTTGGAGGTGATGAACACCAGCGGGCGGGTCTTGGCCTTGATCAGCTGGCGCGTCTCGTAGCAATAGAACTCCATGCGGTCGATCTCGCGCAGCAGGTCATTCGGGAACTCGATGTCGGCCTTGTCGATCTCGTCGATCAGGATGGCCACAGGCGTCTCGGACGTGAAAGCCTGCCAGAGTACACCTTTGATGATGTAGTTCTCGATGTCCTTGACCTTCTCGTCACCGAGTTGGCTGTCCCGCAGACGGCTCACCGCGTCGTATTCGTACAGGCCTTGCTGGGCTTTGGTGGTCGACTTGATGTGCCACTGCAGCAGCGGCAGGCCGAGGGCCTCAGCGACTTCTTCAGCCAACATGGTTTTGCCGGTGCCGGGCTCACCTTTGACGAGCAAAGGGCGCTTGAGGGTCATGGCGGCGTTCACGGCCAGCATCAAGTCCGGCGTGGCGACGTAGTTTTCGGTACCTTGGAATTTCATGTGAACAAGTTCTCGGAAAAGGGCAAAGGGTTTGTCAGGATTATGAGGGCCAGCCCGATATAATCCGCAGTTGATTTTTATCAATCATTTGATTGTGTGAGCAAAATGAACAAGCTGTTGACCTCGATGTTTGCCTTGGCTGTCGCTTCTGT
>CANGZO010000023.1 GCA_947458305.1 Comamonadaceae bacterium | reverse complement strand
GGCCGCCCCCACCGAGGTGCAGGCCAGCACCGACAACACCATGCCAAAGCAGTGGTACAGCGGGACCGGAATGCAAAGCCGGTCATGCTCAGAAAACCGCATGCAGGCGGCCACCGCGATGGCGTTGTTCACGATGTTGTGGTGCGTCAGCGTCGCCCCCTTGGGCGCACCCGTGGTGCCGCTGGTGAACTGGATGTTGATGGGCTGGTGGGCATTCAGGCTATGCGCATCGGGCAAGCGGGTGTGGCCTTGCGCCATCAAGGCCGACCAATCCATCATGTCGGCATGCCCCCCGGGGCCTAAACGGACCACGTGCCGCAAAGTCGGCAGTTGGGTGTCGGCCTTGCCAAACCCCAATTGAACCAACATGCCCAGGTAATCGCTGGTTTTGAAACGGCTGGCACTGACCAAAACCGACACGCTGGCTTTGTTGAGCGCATAGGCCAACTCGGCCACCCGGTAAGCGGGGTTGATGTTGACCAAAATCGCCCCCAAACGTGCGGTGGCAAATTGCGTGACCAACCACTCGGATCGATTAGGTGACCAAATGCCCACCCTGTCGCCCCGCTGGACTCCCAGTGCATGCAAGGCGGCTGCGGCCGCGTTCACTTGGCTTTGAAATTCAGCCCAACTCCAGCGTATGCCTTCGGCGCAAAAAATGGCGGCATCGCGATCAGGCCAACGCTGCACAGTTTGGGCCAGCAATTCGTGCAAACAAGCGTTGCTCAGGGGCTGATCGTCAAATCCTCGAACATGGGACAGGCCAGAAGACGGGGTGCGCGGTTGTGGCAAAGCGGTATGAATCGTCATGGATCGGTGCGGGTTAAAAGCGCAGGGCGCGCGAAAGTGCAGAAATTAACACCAAGCCGAACCAGACCGCGAATTAACCGTGTGGGGTTCAAGGCGATGGGGCCCTAGACCAGGGTGTCGGCTTGCCCATAAGGCAGCACCTGCACTCCGGTTCGATCTTGTCGCTCAGCCCCACCGTAGATCAAATGCTGGCTTCTCACACGATCGCCCAGCAAAGTGCTCACTGTGCGCAGATTTTTAAACAAGGGTGCTGACAACGTTTGTGATGCCTTGATCTCGACCAACTGAAGACCATCGGCATGGTCCAGCAAGAGGTCAATTTCCAAACCATTGCTGTCGCGAAAGAAATACAAAGGATCGCGCAAACCCTGGTTACGCAAGGATTTGAGGACCTCCAGCACCACCAAATTTTCAAACAGGGCGCCGCGCAAAGGATGGTGCTGCAGTTGCTCAACCGTCTTGATACCGAGCAACCAGCAGGCGAGCCCCACATCGTAAAAATAAATTTTGGGACTCTTCACCAAGCGCTTGCCTATATTGACACTCCATGGTGCCAGGCTGAACACAAGGAAAGACGCTTCAAGAATGCTCAGCCATTGCGTGATGGTGTTGCTGCTGACGCCCACCTCGTTGCCCAAGCTGGTCTGGTTCAGCAGCTGCCCTGTGCGCCCCGCCAGCAAACGCACGCATTGGCCAAACTCGCGCAAATGCCTGAGGTTGATGAGTTGCCGCACATCGCGCTCGACATAGGTCGCAAAGTAATCCGACAACATGACCTCGGGCGGCATGTTCTGCGCATGGATGCGGGGATAACCGCCTTGCAGCATCAAGCCATTCACATCGGCGGGTTCGCCGATTGACAAGACACTGGCTTCTGCCAATTCGGACAAACTCAAAGGCAACAGTTCCAACACAGCCGTCCGCCCCGCCAACGATTGAGTGACCTGCGCACTCACCTGCAACTGGTGACTGCCCGTCAAAACAAAGCGCCCTTTGCGCGGATCGGCATCGGTCAGCACCTGTATCCACGACAACAGTGAGGGTACGTTTTGGATTTCATCCAACACGGCACCATCAGGAAATTGCGCCAAAAACGCCTTGGAATCCTGTTGCGCAAACTCCCGCACATCGGGCTGCTCCAGGTTGACGTAGGGCTTTTCCGGAAAAGCCATCTTGCACAAGGTTGTTTTGCCCGACTGCCTGGGCCCCAACACCGTCACCACTGGGTAAAGCTGGGCCCGCTGAAGCAGCACATCCATGGCTTGTCGCCGTATATTTTTCATGTAAATTTTAACTTTAATTTAATTTTTACATGAATTTAAGGCATTCAAGCCTTGAAGTCAATCACTCCACCGTCACACTCTTCGCCAAATTCCTCGGCTTGTCCACATCTGTCCCCCGCGCACAAGCGGTGTGGTAACTCAGCAGCTGCAGCGGCACCACATGCAAGATGGGCGAGAGCACACCGTAATGCTCGGGCATGCGAATCACATTCACGCCTTCGCTGCTTTCAATCTTCGTATCGCCATCGGCCAGCACATAGAGCACACCGCCACGGGCGCGCACTTCTTGCATATTGCTCTTGAGCTTTTCCAGCAGCTGGTCGTTGGGGGCCACGGTCACCACGGGCATGGCGCTGGTCACCAAGGCCAAGGGGCCGTGTTTCAACTCACCCGCCGCATAGGCTTCGGCGTGGATATAGGTGATCTCTTTGAGCTTGAGTGCGCCTTCCAGAGCGATCGGGTAGTGGGTGCCACGGCCCAAGAACAAGGCGTTTTCTTTGCTGGCAAATTCTTGTGACCAGGCGATGATTTGCGGCTCCAGCGCCAGAACGGCTTGCAGCGCGGCGGGCAGGTGGCGCATGTCCTTGATGTGCCCGGCTTCTTCTTCGTCGCTGAGGCGCCCCTTGGTCTGCGCCAACGCCAACGTGAGCAAGAACAATCCGGCCAGCTGGGTCGTGAAAGCCTTGGTGGAGGCCACGCCGATCTCGGCGCCTGCGCGGGTCACATAGGCGTGTTTGCATTCGCGCACCATGGCGCTGGTGGACACGTTGCAAATGGTGAGCGTGTGCGTCATGCCCAAGCTTTGCGCATGGCGCAGCGCGGCCAGGGTGTCGGCGGTCTCGCCGCTTTGGGTGATGGTGACGATCAGCGTGTTGGGGTTGGGCACCGATTCGCGGTAGCGGTATTCGCTGGCGATCTCGACCTGACAGGGCACTTTGGCAATCGCCTCGATCCAGTACTTGGCCACGCAGCCGCTGTAGTAGCTGGTGCCGCAGGCCAAGATCAACACGTTGTCGATGGCTTTGAAGGTTGAATACGCGCCGTCGCCGAACAGCTCGGGCGTGATGCCCTCCACGCCTTCAAGCGTGTCGGCAATCGCGCGCGGTTGCTCGAAGATTTCCTTTTGCATGTAGTGGCGGTAGGGTCCCAGTTCTGCCGCGCCACTGTGGGCGTGCACGGTTTTCACGGCGCGGGTCACGGCTTTATGGTCGCGGTCCACCACCCAGTATTTGCCCAGCTGAATGTCGACCACGTCGCCCTCTTCCAGGTACACGATTTGGTCGGTCACGCCCGCCAACGCCATCGCGTCACTGGCCAAAAAGGTTTCGGCTTGGCCCACACCCAAGATCAGGGGCGAACCAGCGCGAGCGCCGATGACCCTCTGCGGCTCGTCTTTGTGGAACACGGCAATGGCATAGGCGCCGTGCAGTTGGCGGATGGCGGTCTTCACCGCCTCAAACAAGTCGCCGTCGTACACGCTGTCCACCAGGTGGGCAATGACTTCGGTGTCGGTCTGGCTCAAAAACACATAACCCTTGGACTGCAGGGCGGCGCGCAGTTCTTCGTGGTTTTCGATGATGCCGTTGTGCACCAGGGCGACCTTGCCCGGTTTGGCGTCTGCTGCGCCTGTGCCGTGGCTGAAGTGCGGGTGCGCATTGTGCACCGCAGGCGCGCCGTGCGTGGCCCAGCGGGTGTGGGCGATGCCGGTGCCGCCTTCGATGTGGTCGGCCGTGACCTGGTCCATCAGCTCGGCCACGCGTGAGGTGCTGCGGGCGCGCTGCAGGCCTCCAGTGCCGCCGCTCAAGCTGGCTGCGTGCACGGCCACGCCGCAGGAGTCATAGCCACGGTATTCGAGCCGCTGCAGGCCTTGCACCAGGATGGGAACGATGTTGCGGGAAGAGACGGCGCCGACGATGCCACACATGCTGAAGCTCCAAAACAGGGAATGTGCTGGATGCTAGAACGATCAAAAAGAAATTTCTCGTGAATTTATTGATTTTATTTAAAGAATAATTTCACAAATACACCAAATTGAAATTTTATTTCAATAAAATTCATTTTATGGAACTCAATGAACTCGATACGATCGATCTGCAACTGCTGGACAGCCTGCAACGCGATGCCAGCATCAGCAATGTGGCGCTGGCCGAACGGGTGAACGTCTCGCCGCCCACCTGCCTGCGCCGGGTCAAGCGTTTGGTTGAAGGCGGCTGGGTCGAACGCCAAGTGGCCCTGCTCAGCTCCGACCGTCTCGCCGCCACACTGGGCCACGGCCTCACGGCCTTGGTCGAGGTGTCTTTGGACAAACAAGGCAGCGAGCACCTGGACGCTTTTGAGGCACGCGCCGTGGCACACGATGCGGTGCAGCAGTGCTGGCGCGTGTCGCCCGGGCCGGATTTCATGCTGGTGGTGCAGGCCCGCGATATGCCGCACTACCTGACGATCAGCCAAACCCTTTTCACCCAAGACGCCAATGTGCGAAACGTGAAAGCGTTTTTTGCGACCAAACGCGCCAAATTCACCACCGCTTTGCCGGTGCTTCAACCGACTGCTGGCTAACGCAGCCCCCCTCAACACAAGGGGTTCACAAGGGGTTCAGGCATTCGGCTTTTTCTCAGGCCGCGCCCAGTTGGCGATGCTGACTTGCTTGCCCCGCGCCACGCTGAGTGCCCCAGGCTCTGTGCTCTTGGTGATGGTGGAACCGCCGCCCACCGTGCCGCCTGCACCGATGGTGACCGGGGCCACCAAAACGCAGTTGCTGCCGATGTGCACGTCGGCCTCGATCACGGTGCGGTGTTTGTTGGCGCCGTCGTAATTGGCGGTGATGCTGCCCGCGCCATAGTTCACCCGCTCGCCCACGGTGGCATCGCCCAAATAGGCCAAGTGGTTGGCTTTTGCGCCCTTGGCCATGGTGGAATTTTTCACTTCCACAAAATTACCAATGTGCACCTCGGCGGCCAGTTGCGCCCCGGGGCGCAAGCGGGCAAAGGGGCCAATGAGTGCGCCCTCGCCCACGCTCACGCCGAGTTTTTCGCCGTCGATGTGGGTGAAGGGGTGGATGACCGCGCCTGCGGCGATGGTGCAGTTGGCGATCACGCAGTTCGCGCCGATCTTCACGCCCTCGCCCAATGACACACTGCCTTCGAAGATGCAGTTCACGTCGATCTCAACGTCTTGCGCGCAGTCGAGTTGACCCCGAAGGTCAAATCGGGCGGGGTCTTTCAGGCGCACGCCTTGCTCCATCAGGCGATGCGCCTGGCGCAGTTGGTGGGCGCGCTCCAGCTCGGCCAGCTGCACCGGGCTGTTGACACCCGCTACCTGGACTGCATCGCTGATCTTGTGCGCCACCACAGGCACACCATCGGCCACTGCGAGCTTGACCACATCGGTCAGGTAGTACTCGCCTTGGGCGTTTTGGTTGTCGATGCGGCCCAGCCAGGCTTTGAGCAGCCGGGCAGGCACGGCCATGATGCCGCTGTACACCTCTTGAATCTGGCGCTGCGCCTCGGTGGCATCTTTGTGCTCAACGATGGCTTGCACGGCTTCACCCTGTCGGACGATGCGGCCATAACCCGTGGGATCGGCAAAGTCGATGGTGAGCAGCGCGAGCTGGTTGCCGTCGCATTGGGCGATCAGCGCTTGAAGCGTGTCGGCTTGGGTCAAAGGCACATCGCCCGACAAGACCACCACCACACCGTCGTCGGCCAGCACGGGCACCGCCTGCTGCACGGCGTGGCCGGTGCCCAGCTGCGGCTCTTGGCGCACGCATTGCACGGCCAGTGCTTGGCCTGGGGCCAGCACCAGCGGCTCGACCTGGTCAGCGCCGTGGCCGGTGATGACCACGGCCGAGCGGGCGTTCAGTTGCGCCGCAGTAGTGAGCACATGCTGCACCAGCGGCACACCCGCCAAGCGCTGCAGCACTTTGGGCAGGCGGCTTTTCATGCGGGTGCCTTTGCCAGCGGCCATGATGACGACTTCGATGGGGCGTGTATTGTTCAAACTCATGGATCGTTCTTTAACAAATGGGGCAAAGATGCACTCTTTTTAACCGTCTTGAATTATTGCCAGAGTCTAGACCAAGGGCCTGAAACTCTGGTTTTCCCCACCGACAAATCGTATGGACTGTTGAAACCAGCAAAAAGTGGACAATCTGATAACTTATGAGCTCGAGACCAGCTTTCAAACAGGTAATGTATTCAGCCATTTGAATTGAGTAATGTACTAACTGTGGAAATCTGCATGCGATCACTTTTTAAAACAACCGCCTTGCTTGCCATGACCACTTTGTTGGTCAATTGCGGGGGCGGTGGTGCGCCTTCATCCCAAAACATTGCGGCCACATGCGACTCCACCACATTGTGGGCATCTCACCCAGCAGCCTCTGGCAGAGGCATACCAGATGACAACGCCACAGGCACTTCCGTCAGTTGGGACAATCAAAACTGTCAAGTAAGGTCAGTCACTTCGGCGTTTATCGAAGTCTGTCTGAATCATCCTAGACCCTCAGACTTGACTTGGTCAGTGACACCTCCAAACTCAGGAGCATCCACAACCCTTAATGTGTCTGGGAACTGGATCACAAACAGCACTGCATGCAGCTCCTCAGGCGACAAATTTCAACGCATTGATCTTTTGTTGTCACTGTCATCGACAGTGGCAACCCGCGGTACGTGGCAGCTTCAAGTGAAAGATCTCATTCGCTTTGACGAAGGCACGTTGAATCAGTGGCGCGTGATCATTCAAGGCAACTCATGATCCGCTTCGGCCTCGCCGTTTTGGCGCTGGTGCTCTTGCCCGCTTGCAGCGCCATCAAACTCGGTTACCAGCAGTTGCCCACGTTGTCTTATTGGTGGCTCGACAGCACGGTGTCGTTCAGTGGCGCTCAGACCCCTGCGGCCAAAGAGGCCATCGACAAGCTTTACCAGTGGCACCGCCGCGAAGAGTTGGCGGGCTATGGCGAATTGCTGCAACGCATCGGGCAGTTGTCCACCGGTCCTTTGCAAGCCGAGCAGGTCTGCAGCGTGGCCACCGATGTCCAAGCCCGCCTGGATGTCTTGATGCGCCAAGCGGTGGTGCAAGCGGCCCCGGTCGTTTTGGCGCTGGGCCCAAGGCAACTGAGCCACATCGCTCGCCAATGGGAAAGCAAAAACGAAGATTGGGAAAAAGAATGGTTGCAGGGCGATGCGCAAGTCCGGCTGGACCGCCGCTTGGACAAGGCGGTGAACCGTTTCAACTCGTTTTACGGTGATCTGAACCCGGCCCAAATCGGCTTGCTCAGGGCCCAGCTGGCGCAATCGCCTTGGACCGCCGAGTGGGGCCGACGCGACCGTCAACGCCGTCAACAAGACTTGCTGTCCACCCTGCAACGCGTGGCCCAAAGTGGCATGACACCCGCCCAGGCCGAAGCCCAGTTGTGGGGCGTTTGGCAGCGCTGGCTGAACCCCACAGATCCGGCGCAACGCGCCGTGCTGCAAAGCCTGTCTCAAAGGGCTTGCGAGAACCTGGCCCTGCTGCACAACACCACCACCCCCGAGCAGCGGGTGCGGGTAGCTCGGCGCTTGCGCGCTTACGAGCGGGACATCCAAGACCTGACCCGGCCCTGAACACCGAGCTGGACCAGCACACCCTCTGGCCGCCCAACAAAAAACCCCGCGAGTCTGACTGTGCGGGGTTTTTGATGGAGCCGTGTCAGGCTTCAGCTTTGCAGCGCTTTCCACATCTCCATGTCACGCTCGGCGGTCCAGATGCGGGGGTTTTTGATGCCGCTGGCTTCGTCGTAGGCACGGGTGACATCAAACGGCAGGCAGTGCTCATAAATGAACACATGGCCAAAGACCGGGTCCATGCTCTTGCGCGTATGGGCCATGGCGGCTTTGAGGTCCATCTTCGCGGCCACGGCTTCTTGGCCTGCTTTGTAGAGGGTCTCGACCCAAAGCTTGGTATAGTCCAGCGCCTTGTTGACGTTGGCGTTGCCCTTCATGGCTTCACCACGACCCGGCACGATGAATTCTGCTTTCAGATCGCGCAGGGCTTCGAGTGTGGCGGGCCACTCTTCCAATTGGGCGTCGCCCGTGTAGACACCGGCTTCGTACTCGACCAAGTCGCCTGAGAAGAGCACTTTTTCTTCTTCAACCCAGGCAATCGTGTCACCCCGGGTGTGGCCGGGGCCTGGATGCCAGATTTGCACCACCACGCCACCCAGGTTGATGCTGAGCTTGCCGGGCACTTCGCCCTTGGTGGGGTTACCACCGCCCACCACCATGGTCGGCCAGGTCAGACCAGGCACGCTGTCAGCACCACGGAACAGGCGGGGAAAGCGCTCCATCTCGCTCTTCATGTCTTGCGCGCCGCGCTCTTTGATCAGACCCAAAGTGCCTTCGCTGGCAATGATTTCGGTCGCGCCTTCGTCGGCGTAGGCGTAAGCGCCCAAAACACGCACCGCGTGGTAATGGGTCAGCAGCACGTATTTGATGGGCAGGTCGCTGACGGTGCGGATCTTCTTGATCAGGTCTTTCGCCATGTCAGGCGTCGCGGTGGCGTCGCTGACCATGATGAAACGGTCCCCGATGATCACGCCCGAATTGGGGTCACCTTCAGCGGTGTAGGCCCAGCAGTGGGGGCTGAGTTGCTCGAAAGTGATCTTTTTCTCGGTCAAGTCGGCCTGGCTGGCGAATGCTTTGACGGGGGCTTTGGCGGGTTTTTTGGACATGAAAATGCTCCGGACGGTGAAGTATTGATTTTACCTAAACGAAATGCATTACGGATTGTTAAATTTCAACCCTCAACCCAACCCTGACGCTGAACCTCAGCCCAAACCTTTTTCCAGCATGGCTATCACCTCGTCGGCAAAGGCCGCATAACTGATCGGCCCGCCTGGGCGAAGCCAGGTGAAGGTCCAGTTGATCATGCCCAACAGCATCATGGTCAGTGCCGTCTGGTTGGTCGGGGTCAGGCGGTCGGGGTAGGCGCGCTTCATGAACCGCGTCATGGCGGCCACGATGTCGCGCTGGCGGTTCAGGATCAGCTCACGCGGCGACACGGGCGCTGCGCCCAAGGCCGGGTCGGGCACATCGCTCAAAAACTGCGTGTCGTTCAAGAGCGCCGCATGCCGCGTGGCCGAGGTCTCGTATTCCTGCAAAAACGCCCTAACCAGTTCGTGCAAAGTGGCGCGTTCGTTCAAATCTTTGCGCTGGGCGGTGGCTTCGGTTTGCGCAATCACCGCCAACAGCCGTTGGGTGTGGCGGTCCAACAAGTCAAACAGAATGGCCTCTTTGCTCTCGTAATAGTGGTAAAGCCGGGCTTTGGATGTGCCGCACGCGGTGGCAATCTCGTTCATGCTGGCGGCCGGATAACTGCGCTGGGCAAAGCATTGCGCGGCGATGTCCAGGATCGCGTCGCGCTTGATGTCGTGGGTTGCAGATTTGGGTCGGGCCATGGGGACATTTTGCCAGCCTGGCAAGCCCAGACAGCTGCGCCCTGCCGCTCGCCCGCGCAGCAAGCAGTGTGATCGACCCCACAGACCCCAGCCCCGATCTCTCAGAGACTGGCACCACAGTGGCGGTATAGCGCTTTTTTTCATCCACAAGCGGAACAGACTGCAAGCCGCGCGCTGAAACCCTCATCTTTGACCTCATACCCTGAAGGATCTTCCATGAAATCAAGCCATCTCACCCTCATCGCCCTGACCGCTGGCCTCACCTTCAGCCTTGCTGCACAGGCACAAACTCTGACCAAGGCCGAATACAAAGCCGAGAAAGACAAGATTTCAGCCACTTACAAGACAGAGCGGGCCGCATGCAACTCAGACAAAGGCAACGCCAAGGACATCTGTGTGGCGCAGGCCAAAGGCAAGGAAAGAGTCGACAAAGCGAATCTGGAAGATCGCTACAAACCCACGGAAAAAACACGCCACAACGCACGCATGGCCAAGATCGATGCCGACCATGCCGTTGCCAAAGAGCGTTGCGATGACCAGCCGAGCGCCGCCAAGGAAAAATGCGAAGCAGAGGCCAAAACAGCCCATAACAAAGCCAAAGAAGAGGCCAACGCTCTGAAGAAATGACCCCCGGAAAGTGCGCCCTTGGTCTCTGCAACTTCGCACCGAACAGGGCTAAAGGCTTACACCGGCCAGACCACCCCGTTGTCGTTCAGGATTGCATCCAGCGGCTCGTCGTGGTCTTCGGGCTCCAGATCGTCCAGAAAGCCGTGGGTATAGCCCAAGCCCACGGTGAAGGGTTTGGGCTGCAGCGTGGCCAAGGTGCGGTCATAAAAACCGCCGCCATAGCCCAGGCGGTAGCCGCCAATGCCGTAGCCCACACAGGGCACAAACAGCAAGGTGGGCACAATGACTTCGGTGTCTTTGGGTTTGGGGATGCCGTAGGCGTCTTCTTCCATCGGGCATCCGGGGTACCAGGTGTGGAAAGTCAGGGTTTTGTGCTGTTTGTTGACGACAGGCAAACCAATTCGGCGGCGCTGCGGCTCACCATGCAGCTCGCCATCTTCTTTCCAGCGGTGCAGCGCGGGCAAAGGGTCAAACTCGCCCTTGATGGGCCAGTAAGCCCCAATCACGGTGTCGGGGCGGTCAAACAGCCAGATGCGCATGATGCGCTGCAAGGCTTCGGCCCGTGACAGGCGGTCTGGCAGGTGCAGTCTTTCTTCAATCAAGGCCTTGCGCAGGGCCTTTTTGGCTTCAGCTTTGTCCATAATCCACCCATGAAATTGACACTGATTTTGACACTGCTGGCCAGCTTGGTCACCTCCGGCTTGTTCAGCCCGCCTGCGTTGGCACAAAACAAGGGCGATGAGGTCGTGCTGGAGATGCACAAGGCCTTTGGCAAAAACGACGCCAAACGCTTGTCTGCCCTTTTGCCGCAAGTGCGCGGCCACGTGCTGGAGCCTTTGGCCGCCTATTGGGACATGCGGGTTCGGCTGGACACCGCTTCAGACTCGGAAATACGCCACTTCTTGAAAACCTACGCAGGCAGCTACTACGAAGACCGTCTGCGCAACGACTGGTTGCAACAGCTGGGCAAACGCCGCAACTGGGCCACGTTCACCGCCGAGTACCCGAGCTACCGCATGCGCGATGACCGCGAAGTGCGCTGCTACGCGCTGGCCACCGAAGCCATGAACACCAAAGCAGATGTGGCCGAAGAGGCCAAGCGCATTTGGTATTCGCTGCGCGAAGCCGACGACGGCTGCACCTATGTGGCCGAACACTTGCATTCGGGGCGGCAAATCAACGCGCTGGACATTTGGCGCAAAGCCCGCATCGCCATGGATGCCAACCGGCCTCGCGCCGCCCAAGCGGCTGTGGACATTGAAGCCCCGCGCGCCAGCGAGCAAGTGAACAAAATCCACGCCGACCCATCGGGCTATCTGGACAAGCGCATTTTGGCCATCACGCGCAATCAAAAAGAATTGGCTGTGTTGGCGCTGATCCGCCTAGCAGCCAGTCAGCCCGACCAAGCGGCTCAATGGCTTGAGCAACAGTGGGCGCGGCAACTGAGTGCCGAAGAGCGCAACTGGACTTGGGCCGTGATCGGCAAGCAGGCCGCACAAAAGCTGCAGGACAATGCCAGTGCCTACTTTGCCAAGGTTCAAAAAGACAGCGACCTGAACGATGACTTGCTGATTTGGAAGGTGCGTGCGGCTTTGCGTCAAGGCCAATGGCAGCAAGTGCTTTCAGCGACCCAAGCGATGAGCGCCGCCACGCGCAACGACCCGGCTTGGACCTATTGGCGCGCCCGCGCCCTGCTGACCCTTGCGCCCACCGAAGCCCAGCGCCATGAAGCCCAAACCTTGTTGACCCAAATCGCCAGCGTTCGCGGTTTTTACGAGCAATTGGCTTTGGAAGAGTTGGGCCAGGTCATCACCACGCCCGAGCGCCCTGCGCCACTGACGCCGTCTGAGAAATCCGCTGCACTGACACACCCCGGTTTGCAACGCGCCTTGTACGCCATCGCTCTGGGCTTGCGGGCAGAAGGCAATCGCGAATGGAACTACAGCACCAACCTGCACACCCCCGGCGGTATGAACGACCGCGAGCTGCTGGCGGCAGCCGACTTAGCCTGTCAGCGCCAAGTGTGGGACCGCTGCATCAACACCAGCGAGCGCACCAAAGAGGTGTTTGACCACGAACAACGCTTTCCGATGCCCCTGCGCGAGTTGGTGGTGCGCCGCTCTGGCGACATCCGCCTGGACCCGGCCTATGTCTATGGACTGATCCGGCAAGAGAGCCGCTTCATCATGGATGCACGCTCGCATGTGGGCGCCTCAGGCCTGATGCAGGTCATGCCCGCCACGGCCAAATGGACCGCCCAAAAAATCGGCCTCGCGGGATTCACGCCCCAACAAATCAACGAGCGCGAAACCAATGTGACGATTGGCACCGCCTATTTGAAACTGGTGCTGGACGACTTTGAAGGCTCGATGCCCATGGCCACAGCCGCTTACAACGCAGGCCCCAGCCGACCCCGCAACTGGCGCAAGGGCCCGGTGCTCGAAGCGGCCATCTGGGCTGAAAACATCCCGTTTTCTGAAACGCGCGATTACGTGAAAAAAGTGTTGGCCAACACCACCAACTACGCCGCCATCCTGACGCGCCAGCCGCAATCGCTCAAAGCACGTTTGGGGCAAATCGGGCCACGCAACAACGTGGCGTCGGTGAACAATGACCTGCCATAAGGCGGATCAGGCGACTGGGCCCAACAAGGCGTCCAAGTTGGCCTTGATCTTTTCTTCGATCTTGCCGCTGTAGGCGCCCAGCAAAAACCCCAGCTTGATCTGCAGGTCAAAGCGGGTCGCGCTGACGGAGAGTTCGCCACTCACACCGCTGCGCTCAAAGCGCATGCGGTCCAAGACCTCGCCAGGCTCTGAAGCGCAGGTCATGCCCCAGTCTTGTTCGGCCTGCTCGCGCCAGCGTTCGGCCACCAAACGCGCGCCGTCCAGGCCCAGGGTGTGTTCACGTTCAATTTTCAATTCAGGCATGGGGATCTTTCGCAGTGACTCCGGCGGCGATGGTGGCCGCGAAATCGGCATCGGCAGCCACCTCCACCAGGCAGTCGTAAAACACAGGCGCACGGCCCAAATCGGTCAGGTGCTGGCTGGTGAGTTCATTCACGTTGGTGCCGTTCAGACCCAGCTTGCGCCACCAAATGCCCAACCCGTTGACCACGCCGGGCCGCGCCCGTTGGTTCACTTTGGCCTTGCAGTGGTAAGTGCCCCGGTCGTTGAACACACGCACCACCGCGCCGTCGGCGATGCCGCGTTGAGCCGCATCCTCAGGGTGCATTTCGAGTACGGGTTCGGCTTCGATGTCGCGCAGGCTTTGCACGTTGACGAAGGTTGAATTGAGGAAGTTGCGCGCAGGCGGCGAGATCATGGCCAGCGGGTAGCAACCACCGGGCACGGCCCGCTCGTAGTTGGGCAAGTGGTCAGGCAAACCGTCCAGGCCCTGGTCGGCCAGGCGCTGGCTGAAAAACTCGCAGCGGCCCGAGGGTGTGGGAAAGCCGCCCTCGGCAAACGGCGCATCGGGCACAGGCAAAGAAGCAAAGCCGTGCGCCAGCAGCTGTTCAAAATCTTTCTCGTCGCCAATGGCGCTGCGGCACAGGTTTTCGTCGCTCTCGGCGAAACACGGGTCATCAAAACCCATGCGGGCAGCCAGCGCCCGGAAGATGTCGGTGTTGGTGCGTGCCTGCCCCACGGGCGCAATCGCCGGGCGGTTGAGCAGCACGTCGGTGTGGCCGTAGCTGGTGTGGATGTCCCAGTGCTCCAGCTGCGTGGTGGCGGGCAAGATGAAGTCGGCGTAGTCGGCCGTGTCGGTCTGGAAATGCTCCAGCACCACGGTGAACAGGTCTTCGCGGCCAAAGCCCTGCACCACCTTGCCCGACTCGGGGGCCACAGCCACCGGGTTGCTGTTGTAAACAATCAGGGCTTCAATTTGGGGGCCAAACGTGGGCGATGCCGGGCGCAGCAAATCGTCGCCAATCGTGCTCATATTGATCGTGCGCGGTCGCCGCTCGCCCAGCAAGTCGGGCCGCTGCAAGGCTGCCCGACGCACCGGAAAGTGCCCCGAGCTGCTGAGCAAGACCCCGCCCGCCCGATGCCGCCAAGCGCCTGTGAGCGCAGGCAGGCAAGCAATCGCCCGCACCGCATTGCCACCCCCGCGCACACGCTGCATGCCGTAGTTCAAGCGAATGGCTGCAGGCTGGGTGGTGCCCCAGTCGCGGGCCAGCTGGCGGATTTGCTCAACCGGCACACCGCAGACCTCGGCGGCGCGCTCGGGCGACCATTGCAGGGCTCGGGCCTTCAGGGCATCCCAGCCCAGGGTGTAACGGTCGATGTAATCTTGGTCGAGCCAGCCATTCATGATCAGCTCGTGCATCAGCGCCAGCGCCAGTGCCGCGTCGGTGCCGGGGCGCAGGGCGATGTGTTCGTGGCATTTTTCGGCCGTCTCGCTGCGCCGGGGGTCAATGCACACCAGCTTGGCCCCGTTGCGCTTGGCTTCTTGGGCAATCCGCCAAAAGTGCAGGTTGCTGCCAACCGAGTTGCTGCCCCAGATGACGATGAGCTTGGATTCGGCGTAAAACTCGACCTTCATGCCCACCTTGTTGCCCAGGGTCTGGGTCAGGGCTTCGGCCCCGGCCGAGGCGCAAATTGTCCGGTCCAAGAGCGATGCGCCCAACTGGTGGAAAAACCGCGCTGCGATCGACTCACTTTGCACCAAGCCCATGGTGCCGGCGTAGCTGTAGGGCAGCACCGCCTGCGGGTCGCGTGCGGCGATAGTTTTCAACCGTGCGGCAATCGCGTCCAGTGCTTCGTCCCAACCCACAGGCTCAAACTGGCCCGAGCCTTTGGGGCCAACGCGTTTCATCGGCGTCAACAGGCGGTCCGGGTTGTAGGTGCGTTCGGTGTAACGCGACACTTTGGTGCACAGCACACCATCGGTCTGCGCGTGCGCCGGGTTGCCCTGCACCTTGGTGGCGCGGCCGTTTTCCACCGTGGTCAGCAAGGCGCAGGTGTCGGGGCAGTCGTGCGGGCAAGCGCCGAGCACGGTCTGGGGGCTGTCAAGGGCCACATGGGCAGCTGGCTGGGGCAACATGAGAGGTCTTCCAAAAAGCGCGAACCCGATTGTGGCCGATGCGCTGGGCAGGGCAAAACACGGGCATGTCCCCGATGCGCTGCGGGTGGCGCAGCGGGAGTTGGCAAAATAGCCTCACTATCGCTAGACTGAGCACCATGAAACTCATCGACACCATCCTCACCGACGCGGCCAGCATCGCGGCCATTCGCAAAGACATCCACGCCCACCCCGAGCTGTGCTTCCAGGAAGTGCGCACGGCCGACGTGGTCGCTCAGCAGCTGACCGACTGGGGCATCCCCATCCACCGCGGCATGGGCACCACTGGGGTGGTGGGCATCGTGCACGGTCGTGATGGTGGCGCTTGCGGCCGTGGCATCGGTCTGCGCGCCGACATCGACGCCTTGCCCATGCAGGAGTTCAACACCTTCGCCCACGCCAGCAAACACCAGGGCAAGATGCACGCCTGCGGCCACGACGGCCACACGGCCATGCTGTTGGCCGCCGCCAAGCATTTTTCCAAGCACCGCGACTTTGACGGCACGGTGTATTTGATCTTCCAACCCGCCGAAGAAGGCGGCGGCGGTGCCCGCGAGATGATCAAAGACGGTTTGTTTGACAAATTCCCCATGCAG
>CANGZO010000022.1 GCA_947458305.1 Comamonadaceae bacterium | reverse complement strand
TGAGGATGCTTTTGAGGTCGGTGCGCTTTGGCATGTTATTTCGCCTCCATCAGGTGGATGAAGCGGTCAAAGAGGTAAGCAATGTCGTGTGGGCCGGGCGACGCTTCGGGGTGACCCTGGAAGCAGAACGCGGGCTTGTCGGTGCGGGCCAGGCCCTGCAAGGTGCCGTCAAACAAGGACACGTGTGTGGCACGCAAGTTGACGGGCAATGATTTTTCGTCCACCGCAAAACCGTGGTTCTGGCTGGTGATGGACACTCGGCCGGAATCCAGGTCTTTCACGGGGTGGTTGGCACCGTGGTGACCAAACTTCATCTTGAAAGTCTTGGCACCGCTGGCCAAAGCCATGATCTGGTGACCCAAGCAAATGCCAAAGGTGGGAATGCCGGTTTCAATCAGTTCAGCAGCTGCTGCAATCGCGTAGTCGCAAGGCTGCGGATCGCCAGGGCCATTGGACAGGAAGATGCCATCGGGTTTGAGCTTGAGCACATCAGCTGCGGAAGTTTTGGCGGGCACCACGGTTACCTTGCAACCGCGCTCGGCCAACATGCGCAAGATGTTTTTCTTCACGCCAAAGTCATAAGCAACCACATGAAATTTTGGCGCGGTCAAATTGCCGTAACCTTCGCCCAAAGTCCACTCGGTTTGCGTCCATTCATAAGACTTGGCCACGGTGACTTTTTGCGCCAGATCGAGGCCTGCCATGTTGGGCGCCCCTTTGGCGGCGGCCACAGCTTGGTCGATCACGGCTTGCGTGACTTCCTGGCCTTTGGCCAAGCCCACGATCGCGCCATTTTGCGCGCCCTTGGTACGCAAGATGCGGGTCAACTGGCGCGTGTCGATGTTGGCAATGGCCACCGTGCCAGCATCGGTCAAATAAGCCGACAGCGTTTGGTTAGAGCGGAAGTTGCTCGCGATCAACGGCAGATCTTTGATGATCAAGCCAGCGGCGTGGACTTGGTCGGCTTCGATGTCTTCCCCGTTAACGCCGTAGTTACCGATGTGCGGATACGTCAGAGTGACGATCTGCTGGCAATAGCTGGGGTCAGTGAGGATTTCTTGGTAGCCGGTGAGCGAGGTGTTGAACACCACTTCGCCGACTGTGGAGCCGGTGGCTCCAATCGAGTTGCCGATAAAGACCGTGCCGTCTGCGAGCGCCAGGATGGCGGGCGGGAAGGTTCCCTGAAGAGACAAAAGCACTGGGTTCTCCGGATAAGTTCGGGTACGCCTCAGCACTCACCAGAGATCAGATCTCTTTTTGGCTGCTTGTTCGAGGATTGGGCCTGGGGTGGACTGTGGCGTACAGGTTGATGCGGGAAAGCCCACTATTATAACTGAGGACTCAATGAAAACCCTGAGGAATCCGGCCTCAAAGCAAGCGTCAGCTAATCCAAAATCATCACAAACCAGCCGTTGCACTGGCATGCAAACAAATGGCAGCAGCCGTGGACACGTTCAAAGATTCTTCGCCGCCAGGCTGAGCGATGCGAACTTGGTGCTGGGCCATCGCCATCAAGGAGTCGCTCACGCCCTGCCCTTCGTGCCCAAACACCCAGGCGCATGGCGCAGGCAACAGGCCTTTGCGTAGTAATTCGTGCAAAAAAGGCCCTTCATGCACGTTGGTGGTCAAGATCGGCACTTGCAAAGCGACCAATTCGATTTCGTTGACAGATTCCACCAATTTCAAGCCAAAATGTGCGCCCATGCCGGCTCTGAGCACCTTGGGGGACCACAAAGCCGCTGTGCCTTTGATGGCCACAACTTGGCGGTAACCGAATGCAGATGCGCAACGCAAAATAGCGCCTACGTTGCCTGCGTCTTGCAAGCGGTCCAACACCACGGTGGCCACATCGGGCAAGACATGATTGTCAGCAGACCAAGCGACCACAAAACCCATACGGGCTGGCGACTCCAAGCCGCTCAGGCTGGCGAAAATCGCATCGGGCAATACAAAAACATGATCAGCCACACCAGACCACCGCGCATGCTGTTCCGCCTGTAAAGACTCGGACAACACCACCTGGAGTGGACGAACGCCGCGCTCGAGCGCAGCACGGCACAGGTGATCGCCTTCCAACCAAAATTTTCCTGCTTTGCGGTAAGCGGTGCTCTCTTGAGCCAAACGCCGCCAAGCTTTGACATGGGCGTTGTCTCGGGATGTGATCAACTGCAACGCAAACTCCTGGCCACAGGGGCAAATGTGATGCGGTGGCAGTCTGCCGGGCCATGGGCTTGCAAAGCGGCCAAATGCTGCGCTGTGCCATAGCCCTTGTGCTGGTCAAACCCATAAACCGGATAACGCTGATGCATCTCTTCGCACAATCGGTCGCGATGCACCTTGGCCAAAATGGAAGCGGCTGAGATGGCGGGCACCAGCGCGTCGCCTTGGACGATGGCTTCGGCACGAATCGACAAGGTCGGCAAGCGGTTGCCATCGACCAGCACCAACTTGGGCGGCAAGCGCAAAGCCTCTACGGCCCGCTTCATGGCCAGCAAGGTGGCTTGCAAGATGTTGATTTGGTCAATTTCTTGGACACTTGCCTCGGCAATCGCGAAACACAGGGCCCGCGCCCGGATTTCGTCAAAAAGTGTTTCTCGGCGTTTGGCTGTGAGTTTTTTGGAATCGTTCAGTCCGCGAATCGGATTCAGATCGTCGAGGATCACCGCTGCCGCGACCACCGGGCCTGCCAAAGGGCCACGCCCGGCCTCGTCCACCCCGGCCACCAGACCATGGGTCTCCCAGTTCAAGCTTGTTTGCTCAAGCGGCAAGGACTTTTTGGATCGCATGACTGGCCAACGTCGGCATGTCCTGACGCAGTTGAATGTGCAGGTCGGCAAAACGCTGCTGTATTTTGGCAACCGCTGCTGGATCATCCAGCCAACGCAAAACGGCCTGGGCCAATGCTGGGGGCTGGACCTGCTCTTGCAAGAACTCCGGCACCAAGCCTTCGTTGCACAAAATATTGGGCAATCCAATCCAGGGCAACAAACGCTTGCGGTTGGCAATTTGCCAGGACAACCACTGCATCTTGTAGGCAATCACCATGGGCCTTTTGTGCAAGGCGGTCTCCAGCGTGGCCGTGCCACTGGCCACCAAAGCCACATCACAGGCGGCCTGCACCTCGTGAGAGTGGCCCATCACCAAGTGGACATGCGCCTGCATATCAGTCTGCGCAATGGCGGCCTCGATCATGGGCTTCAAGAGCTCATGCGTGGGCAAGACAAACTTCAATTCAGGCCTTTGTTGACGCATGAGCCATGCCGCTTGCAAAAACGGCAAGGCCAGACCCTTCACCTCGGAAGGTCTGCTGCCCGGCAGCAAGGCTACGATGGTGGCCTCTGCAGGCAGGTCTAAGGCTTGACGCGCTTGCAAGCGGTCAGGCGTCAGCGCAATCACATCGGCCACAGGATGGCCGACGAACGTCCCCTCAATCCCATGTTGTGCCAACAAATCTGGCTCAAAAGGGTAAATGCACAAGACATGGTCCACGCTGTCGCGGATTTTTTGGACCCGCTCTGGACGCCAAGCCCAAATGGAGGGACACACCAACTGGACCGTGGGCACACCCTTTTGCCGCAACAAGCGCTCCACGGGCAAGTTGAAGTCTGAAGCGTCCACACCCACATACAAAGCCGGGGGCGAGGCCAACAAATCCTGGATCAAGGCCTGCCGGATCCCATTGATGTGGCGGTATCGCCAAAGCGCTTCTACCAAACCACGAACCGACAACTCGTCACATGACCAACGTGACATGAAACCGGTCGCATTCATCTGAGGTCCGCCAATTCCAGAAGCTTGCAAAAGTGGCCAAGTTTTTTGCATGCCTTGCAACAACAAGGCTGCGAGCATGTCGCCCGAACGCTCGGCCGCTACCATGCTCACACGCAAGTCTGGCGTGGCCATGGTCGATGTTGGCCGTGCGTCCGCCATCACGCCTTCAAAACCTGGCGAATCACGCCGCACACCTCGTCGACGGCTTCGTTGCTCAGCTCAGGATAGATCGGCAAAGACAGGCAGCGCTCGGCCACCGATTCGGTCACCGGGAAGCGGGCACCCGACGCGATGGAGGCAAACACTTTTTGCTGGTGCAAAGGCACGGGGTAATAAACGGCGCTGGCAATTTGTTGCGCGGTCAAGGCCTGTTGGATGGCCGCACGGTCATCGGTCAGCAAGGTGTACTGGTGGTAGACGTGCAGGCCCACGCCATCTTCGCAAGGCGTTTGCAAGTTCAGGCAACACAAGCCAGCGTTGTACCGCTGAGCCACGCGGCGACGCTCTTGGTTGTAATGGTCAATCAACGGCAGCTTGGCCCGCAGCACCACGGCCTGCAGTTCATCCAGTCGGCTGTTGTAACCCACAATGTCGTGGTAGTAACGCACCTTGCTGCCATGGTTGCGCAGCATGCGCAGGGTTTCGGCCATGTCATCGGATTGCGTGGTCACCATGCCGCCGTCGCCGTAGCAGCCCAGGTTTTTGCTGGGGAAGAAACTGAAAGCCGCCACATCGCCCATGGCGCCAGTTTTGCGGCCACCGATGTCAGCCCCAAAGGACTGCGCACAATCTTCCACCAGCTGCAAATTGTGCTCTTTGGCCAAAGCCATCAGAGGTGCAAGGTCGGCAGGCTGTCCAAACAAATGCACGGGCAGCAAAGCCTTGGTCTTCGATGTGATTGCACGACGAGTCAGCTCAACGTCGATGTTGAAAGTGCAAGGATCGATGTCCACAAACACCGCTTTGGCCCCCACATAGGCAATCGCCTCTGCGGTGGCAATAAAGGTGAAAGGCGTGGTGATGACCTCGTCGCCAGGCCCAATGCCCGCAGCCAACAAGGCCAAGTGCAATGCATCGGTGCCGTTGGCGCAAGTGATGGCGTGGGCCACGCCCAAATAGTCGGCGGCCTCTTTTTCAAAGGCTTGGACATTGGGGCCCAAAATGAATTGGGCTGCATTCAGGGCGCTCAAAAAAGCGGGTTCCAGCTGGGGCTGGAGATCGCGGTATTGCGCGACCAGATCGACCATAGGAATGGGCATGGTGGTCCTTTCAAATTTTCACAAATCAGGAAATCAGGCGGGTGGCTTCAGTGATGCGCTGAACGGCTTCCAGCGCACGGCGTCCGGCCTCACCACTCACCTTGGGGGGGCGGCCGTCGCGAATGCTCATGACAAAGTCGAGGATTTCGGAAAACAAGGGATCGGCCTCGCCAAACGACAGCTCGTGACGGTCAATGCCTTGCTCGGGATCGGCCAAGGGCGTGGTAGCACCACGGTAAGTGGTCAAAGTGCGGACCTGAAAGTCCAGCGAATGGCAGGCCTGATGTTGGAAAACACGCATCTTGCGCTCGCTTTTGGCACTCACGCGGCTGGCGGTCACGTTGGCCACGCAGCCGTTGGCAAAGCGAATGCGGGCATTGGCAATGTCAATGTCGGATGTCAGCACCCGTGCCCCGGAACACTCCACGCTTTCCAGCTCGCTGTCGACCAGCGACAAGATCAAATCCACATCGTGGATCATCAAATCCAACAACACACTCACATCGGTGGCACGCGGCTTGAACGGGGCCAGGCGAGAGCTGTCAATGAATCGGGGGTTGGACAACAAGGGCTCCAGCGCCAAAGCGGCCGGATTGAAGCGCTCCAAATGACCCACCGCCAACACGCATCGGTTTTCTTGGGCCAGGCGGATCAGCGCATCGGCCTGCTCCAGGGTGGTGGTCATGGGCTTTTCAACCAAGACATGCACGCCAGCACGCAGAAACTCTGCGCAGACCTCGTAATGACCTTGTGTGGGCACCACGATGGAGACCGCATCGACCTGACCGATCAATGCACGGTAATCCGTCAGTGCCGCACAGCCCAAAGGCCCGGCGACTGCATCGGCTTGCTCCTGTCGACTGTCCACGACCGCGACGAGCTGACACTCGGGAATTTTGGCGTACTTTTGAGCATGAAATTTGCCCAGATAACCAACGCCAATGACGGCGCAACGCAACAGGGCCACAGGGCCCTCCTTTCATGCTCGGGCCAGGAAAGACCTGGCCCTTGGGTTGTTCAATCGACCGAGCGTCGACGCGAACGCACAATGCCCACTTTGGGCGAAACGCCCGACAAAAAGTCCAGCATCATGTCCACATCGGCCTGAACCTCGGGTTTGTCCTTGGCAATTTGCAAAATGCGCTCTTTGGACGCTTCCAACGTGAGGTTTTCTCGGAACAGGGCTTTGTGCATGGCCCGCACGGCAGCAATTCGGGCAGGCGAATAACCGCGTCGACGCAAACCTTCGGCGTTCACGGTGCGCGCAGATGCCGGCTGGCCTTGACACGTCACATAAGGCGGCAGGTCGGCAAAAAGCAAAGTGCACATGGCCGTGAAGCTGTGCGCACCCAAACGCAAGAACTGGCGTACCACGGTGAAGCCACCCAGGATGACCCAGTCGCCCACCACCACATGCCCCGCCAATTGGGAATTGTTGGCAAAAATCGTGTGACTGCCAACTTGGCAATCGTGCGCCAAATGGACATAAGCCATGAACAGGTTGTCATTGCCCACTTGGGTCACTCCGCCACCGTTGACGGTGCCGGCATTGAAAGTGCAAAACTCACGAATGGTGTTGCCATTGCCAATCACCAGGCGCGTCGGCTCACCCGCGTATTTCTTGTCCTGCGGCGCAGCACCCAATGAGGTGTAGCTGTGGATGTGGTTGTTCTGTCCGATGGTGGTGTGGCCCTCGATCGTGCAGTGCGAGCCCACGGTGGATCCAGCGCCGATCACCACATTCGGGCCGATGATGGTGTAGGGACCCACAGTGACTGATGCGTCTAGCTGAGCGGCCTTATCGACCAAAGCGGTAGAGTGAATTGTCGCCATAGTTCCTCACGAAATTTTGCGCATCGTGCACATCAACTCAGCCTCACAAGCCAGTTCATCGCCCACTTTGGCTTGGGCTTTGAATTTGAAGATGCCAGCTTTCATGCGATCGAGATGCACCTCCAGAGTCAACTGATCCCCGGGCTCAACGGGGCGCTTGAAACGCGCACCGTCAATGCCTGCAAAGTAATACACCGTGTTCTCGTCTGGGGCGGCATCCAAGGTATCAAAAGACAGCAAAGCGGCAGCTTGGGCCAAGGCCTCCAGCATCAACACACCCGGCATCACCGGCCGATGAGGGAAATGCCCCGTGAAAAACGGCTCGTTGATGGTCACATTTTTCAAAGCCTTGATTCGAACGCCTTTTTCAATTTCCAAAACACGGTCAACCAACAAGAACGGGTAACGGTGCGGCAGCTGCTTGAGAATTTTGTGAATGTCCATCATGGTCAGAGTTCCTTGTTGTTATGAATGTCCGCCTCTAGGGCTTTGATGCGTTCACGCAATCGGGACAGTTGTTTGAGGGTGGCAGCGTTCTTTTCCCAATTGACGTTGGTATCCAAGGGAAACATACCGGTGTAATGACCCGGCTGAGAAATTGAGCGAGTGACCACCGAAGCTGCAGAGATGTGCACATGGTCGACCAAGGTCAAATGACCTAACACCACGGCACCGCCACCGACAGTGCAATGTGCACCGATGCGGGCACTGCCCGCTACGCCCACACAACCTGCCATGGCTGTATGGGCCCCGATGTGAACGTTGTGGCCAATCTGAATCAAGTTGTCGAGCTTCACACCATCTTCAATGATGGTGTCCTCCAGAGCACCTCGGTCAATGCAGGTGTTGGCGCCAATTTCAACATCATCACCAATCCGAACCGCTCCGAGTTGCTCGATTTTTTCCCACCGACCTTGGTGTGGCGCAAAGCCAAAGCCGTCGGCGCCTACCACCACACCAGAATGCAAAATACACCGGGCACCCACAACACATCCCTCAGACAGGGTCACCCTGGATTTGAGGATGGATCCAGGCCCCACGCGAGAGCCACGTTCCAGAACGCACAGGGGACCAATCGTGGCATCCTGTGCCACCTCGGCTTGCGGATGAACAACGGCGCTCGGATGGATGCGTGGACCTGGGTGCGATCCGAGGGTTTGCTTCCACAAGCGCGTCAGCCTGGCGAAGTAAAGGTAAGGGTCATCGGTCACGATCACCGCTCGGCCAACACTGGCCAATGACTCAAAAGCAGGCGCCACGATGACACAACCTGCTGCACTTTCAGCCAGTTGGTTTTGGTACTTGGGACTGCTCAGAAAACTGATCTGATGGGAATTTGCCGATTGAAGTGGCGCCAAGCCTTCAATGGACAAGTCCGGAGCTCCGGACAATCGTCCACCAAGACGCTCAACAATCGCCGAGAGTGTCAATGACACAGGACAGAGTCAGGCAATGACGATCACTTGCCCACCGAGGCGTTGAGGGCCCTGATGACTTTGTCGGTGATGTCATGTTTGGGATGAATGTAGACGGCTTCCTGAAAAATCACATCGTATTTTTCAGATTCAGCCACTTGTTTCACAGCGCGATTGGCACGCTCCACCACAATTTGCTGCTCCTCATTTTTCCGGGCATTCAAGTCTTCCTGGAACTCACGGCGCTTGCGCTGAAATTCTCGGTCTTGGTCAAGCAATTGTTTTTGGCGTGCCGTCCTTTGCGATTCAGCCAAGGTTGGGGCTTCGCGCTCAAAACGCTCAGAAGCCAGCTTCAAGCTGTTGCCGTTGTCCACCAATTCTTTTTCGCGACGGGAAAACTCTTGCTCCAACTTGGCTTGCGCTTGCTTGGCTGTGGCAGCTTCACGAAAGATGCGCTCTGTGTTAACAAAGCCCAGTTTGATGTCTTGGGCCAGCACATTAAAAGACAGCATAGAAGCTGCAATGCAGCAGGCCAGAGCAATTTTGGGATGAATCGAGTTCATTAGAAGGAGGTTCCAATTTGGAATTGCAGACGTTGGATTCTATCGTTTGTCTGTTTGACAACGGGCATTGCATAAGAAAAGCGCAGTGGGCCCATGGGCGAGATCCAGCTCAATCCCACACCTGCGGAAACGCTGAGTTTATCCAATGACATGTTCTCGCTAGCGTCGAACGCACGGCCCGCATCGGTGAAGCCAAATAGCCTCAAGGTTTTGTCATTGCCAGCACCAGGGAACGGGGTGATGAACTCTGCATTGAAAACTAGTTTCTTAGACCCACCAGGGAAAAAGGTAACAGCTTCACCAGTTTTAGGCGGCGGGCCCAATGTGTTTCTTTCAAATCCTCGAACACTGCCTAAACCACCCACATAGTAGTTCTTTAGAAGTGGAAACGCTTGGCCGTTCAAACCTTGCCCCAAACCCACATCCGCATTGAAAGCAAACGTGTATTTTTTAGTTAAAGGAATGTACTGCTGGAACTGGTAATTTGCGCGTGCATAGTGAAGATCACCCGCCAAACTCACATCCGAATTGAACCTTTGAAGAGCGCCACGGGTCGGAACCAAGGCGCTGTCACGTCTGTCTCTGGCCCAGCCTACAGTGATGGGCAAAGCTGTTTTAGCATCCAAGTACTCTCGCAATCTGTCAGGCGCTTGAATGCCAATGCCCTCCTTGACATGGGTTTGCTCAGCATTGACACCTAAAAATACTGTGTCAGTTTCGGTCACCGGAACACCAAAGCGCGTTCCCAAGCCTGTATTGATAATTCGGTAAGAATTAATATTGCCAAAAAATGGCCTGGTGGTTCGATGGAAAAAATCGAAAGTTCTGGAGATACCGTTCTGGGTGTAATACGGGTTGGTGGTGCTGACCACCAAGTTTTGGTTAAAACGGCTGGTGTTGACCTCTAAAGCCAAAAAGTTGCCAGATCCAAAAGCATTGTCTTGGCGAATACCAAAATTCAAAGCCACTTTTTCAATGGACGAGAACCCTGCCCCCAAAGAAATACTTCCTGTTGGCTTTTCAGTGACTGTGAACAACAAATCCACCTGGTCTTGCGCACCCGGCACTTCCATGGTTTCCACATTCACGCTGGTGAAGTAACCCAAGCGGTCGACGCGGTCACGCGAGAGACGGATTTTGTCGCCGTCGTACCAAGAAGACTCCAGTTGGCGAAACTCTCGGCGAATCACTTCATCGCGCGTACGGTCATTGCCCGCCACTTGAATCCGGCGAACATAAGCACGCCGAGAAGGCTCAGCTTGCAACACAAATTGAACGCGGTTGTTTTGGCGATCGATCACCGGCTTGGCCTCGACGCGCGCAAAAGCAAATCCGAACTTGCCAAAATATTCTGTGAATGCCTTGGTCGTCTCGGCAACCGTCTCCGCGTTGTAAGGCTTGCCTACGGCAATTTTGATCAATGCCTTGAACTCATCGTCACGGTCCAGGTAATTGCCTTCAAGGCTCACCCCAGAGGTGACAAACCGCTCGCCTTCAGTGACGTTGATCGTGATCGACATCTCTTGTTTGTTGGGCGACATGGCCACCTGCGTGGAGTCGATGCGGAACTCCAAAAACCCACGCGACAAATAATAGGAGCGCAAGGCTTCCAAGTCGGCATTGAGTTTGGTGCGCGAGTAGCGGTCTGATTTGGTATACCAACTCATCCAACCACCGGTATCCAAATTGAATTGGTCACGCAAAGTTTGATCGGTGAAGGCCTTATTGCCCACGATCTCGATTTGACCAATCTTGGCTGGACCACCTTCGGTGATGGTGAATGTCAGGTTCACACGGTTGCGGTCCACTGGCGTGGTGGTCGATACGACCTCGGCACCATACAAACTGCGGCTGATGTACTGACGTTTGAGTTCTTGTTCGGCCCTGTCTGCCAAAGCTTTGTCAAAGGGCCGCCCCTCCGCCAAGCCAATGTCTCTCAGTGCCTTGGTGAGAACGTCCTTGTCAAACTCTTTGAGGCCTACAAACTCAACCAAGGCCACCGAGGGGCGCTCTTCTACCACCACCACCAGCACGTCACCTTGGGTCTCCAAGCGCACATCCTTGAAGAGACCGAGTGCAAACAATGCCCGAATCGCTGCTGCGCCCGAATCGGTGGTGTAGCGGTCGCCCACCCTGACGGGCAGGGATGCAAATACCGTTCCAGGCTCGATCCGCTGAAGGCCCTCCACGCGAATGTCGCGCACCGTGAAAGGCTCAACAGCCAAAGCCGGCAGGCTGAGTGCAGCGCAAGCTACTGCCTTGATGGCAAATGGCATGCAATGGAAACGGGAGTCAAAAAAATTCATGGTGCAATCGTTCAAAGACCAATTCACAACCGGGGTCGAAAGTCAAAGCTCTGAACCTCTCGGTAAAAGCCCAATCGCCAAGTTGCCATGACGCCGGACAAAAGAGTTGGATTCATTTAGCCATCAAGCCAAATAACCAACAAAGATAATACATCAGGCGTCATCAGCGTTCAGCGTCATTGGTAGACCCTGATCAGTGCATTTTTAAGATGCTTTGCTCCGCTTGTAATCGGCTGCTTGCATCCAAGGCCAACAAGGCATCTAAGCATGTTGGGGCACTGAAGCTCATGCGGTCCAACGTTGCTCTGTTGACATCGTGAATTTGGTCAAACCGGATGCGTTTGTTCAAGAATGCATCAACCGCCACTTCGTTGGCCGCATTCAAAACAGCGCAACTGCCTGGCGCCCCCCGCAGAGTCTCCCAAGCCAATTGAATCCCTGGAAAACGCAACAGATGATCAGCTTGGTCCATGGCCTCAAACGTCATGGCTGACAAGGCGTGAAAATCAAGCGCCTGAGCACCCGATGTGATGCGCTCTGGCCAACTCAATCCATAAGCTATGGGTACCCGCATATCCGGTGTACCCAACTGCGCGACCACCGAATGATCACGGTACTGAACCATGGAGTGGATGACACTTTGAGGGTGGATCACCACTTCCAGTTGCTCAGGCGACAAGCCAAACAGATAGCGCGCTTCAATCACCTCCAGCGCTTTGTTCATCATGGTGGCCGAATCGACCGAGATTTTTCGGCCCATCACCCAGTTCGGATGCGCACAAGCCTCTTCTGGGGTCACATGCCTGAGGGTCTGAGGGTCTCGCGTACGAAACGGACCACCGGATGCAGTCAAGATGATTTTTTGCACCCGCCGCTGCCAAGTCGAAGGATCCTCGGGCAAGGATTGAAAAATGGCCGAATGTTCACTGTCGATGGGCAACAGCAAAGCGCCCCCCGCGCGCACGGCCTGAAGGAACACGTCTGCACCCACCACCAAAGCTTCTTTGTTGGCCAACATGAGACGTTTTCCCGAGCGGGCCGCAGCCAAACAAGAGGACAAACCTGCGGCACCCACGATGGCCGCCATCACGGCATCCACTTGCGGGGCCGAAGCCACCTCGTCCAAAGCTTGGGCACCCCACAACACCTTGACAGGCAAACCCTCGGCTTTGACTTTTTCAGCCAGCAACTTACCAGCATCTTCTTGCGCCATCACCGCCACCTCGGGGGAAAAGCGTGCGCATTGAGACAACATCAAATCGACCTGGCTGGAGGCCGTCAACGCATGGATGCGGTATTGATCAGGGTGACGGGCCAACACATCCAATGTGCTGGTACCGATCGAGCCTGTCGAACCCAAGATGGTGATGCACTGAGCGTGATTCATGTGTGATGTCTCCATTTCAAATCCAGACGACCAGCATCAATGCCAAAGGCAAAGTCGGCAGCAAAGCATCGACGCGGTCTAGAACCCCACCATGCCCCGGCAACAAACCCGAACTGTCTTTCATGCCGGCACTGCGTTTGACCAAAGACTCAACCAAGTCGCCCACCACGCTCATGGCTGCCATGAACAACAAAGCCGGCGCGGCCACCCACCAGCCTTTGGCCAAAATCAGGGTAAAGAAACTCGGCTGAGCCAAAGCAACACTTTGGTCGAATTGAGCCCAGACCAGCGCCACCAGGAAAACGCCCAAGACACCACCGAAAACACCTTCCCAGCTTTTACCTGGGCTGATCGAGGGTGCCAACTTGAAGCTGAAAAAACGTCCACCAAGGGCACGGCCAAAAAAATAAGCAAAAACATCTGCTGCCCAGACCAACACCAACACAGACAAAAGAAAATTCACGCCTTTATGATGCGCTTGTGCCAAGGCCAACCAAGCCAATGCCAACAAAAGTAATCCACTCATCCAGCGAACCGCGCGCGGCCAGAGAGCCCAACCGGACACCCCGCGCTGAATCATCCAGGCACCCAACATAACCCACATGGCACCGGACAACAACCAAAGAAGGGGCGGTGTGGCGCGAACCCAACCCAGCTGTTGCGCCAAAGCACAGGCCAACACACACAACAGTGCACCAAGCCACGCTCTCAAGCTTCCCACACCATTGAGACGCCCCCACTCCCAAGCACCCGCAGCGATCAAAACCACCGTCAACCCCATGAATGGCCAAGGGTTGACCGCAAAAAGTGCGGGCAAAAGCAGGGCCAAAAGAACGACCGCAGTGATGACACGTTGTTTGAGCACGGAATCTCCAAAAAAAAGGCCGCCTTGAAGGCGGCCATTCAGGCCGCGGCAGACCACGGCACTGAAAGATCTGTCAAACCGCCATGATTTCTTGCTCTTTGGCAGCCACCAACTGATCGATTTCAGTCATGCGCTTGTCGGTCAGTTTCTGGACATCGGCCTCGGCACGCTTTTGATCGTCCTCGGACGCTTCTTTGTCCTTGACCAATTTTTTGACCGCCTCATTGGCATCGCGGCGCAAATTGCGGATCGCGATCTTGCCGTTCTCCCCTTCGGTGCGGGCCAGCTTGGTCATTTCCTTGCGACGCTCTTCGCTCATGGGAGGCATGGGAACGCGGATCAAGTCGCCCATGGAAGCAGGGTTCAGGCCCAGTTCGCTTTCGCGGATGGCTTTTTCGATCTTGGCACCCATGCCTTTTTCCCAAGGCTGCACACTGATGGTGCGCGAGTCCATCAAAGACACGTTGGCCACTTGCGACAAAGGCACCATGGAGCCGTAGTAATCGACATGGATGGTGTCGAGCAAGGCCGGGTTGGCACGCCCAGTGCGGATCTTGGTCAGGTTGTTTTTGAACGCCGCAATGGATTGCTCCATCTTGGTCTCGCATGTTTTTTTGATGTCAGCAATGGTCATCGGGTTCTCCTCGTCAGAACGTTCTCAAGCATAAACCAGGGTGCCCTCGTCTTCACCCAGAACCACACGCTTGAAAGCGCCATTCTTGATGATCGAGAACACCTTGATTGGCAACCTTTGGTCACGGCACAAGGCAAAAGCTGTGGCATCCATGATCCCCAAATTGCGGGAAATGGCTTCGTCGAAGCTGATTTCTGTGTAACGGGTGGCCAATGGGTCTTTTTTGGGATCGGCCGTGTAAACGCCATCCACTTTGGTGGCCTTGAGAACCATCTCGGCACCAATCTCGGCACCGCGCAATGCGGCTGCTGTGTCGGTGGTGAAAAAAGGGTTGCCCGTGCCTGCAGCAAAAACCACCACTTTGCCCTCTTCCAGATACTGCAAAGCTTTGGGTCGCACATAAGGCTCGACCACTTGATCAATGCCGATGGCCGACATGACACGGGCCGTCAAACCGGCTTTGTCCATGGCATCGGCCAAAGCCAAAGAATTCATGACGGTGGCCAACATGCCCATATAGTCAGCGGTGGCTCGGTCCATACCGACCGAGCCGCCCGCCACACCTCTGAAGATATTGCCGCCACCAATCACGACCGCTACTTGCACGCCCAGTCGAGTCACCTCGGCGATCTCTTCAGCCATGCGCACGATGGTGGCGCGGTTGATGCCAAAGGCATCGTCCCCCATCAAGGCCTCACCGGACAGCTTGAGCAAAATGCGCTTGTAGGCTGGCTTGGCTGAAGACATGATGGGCTCCTGGGTGATCAATGTGGACAATAAAAACGAATCAACAGGTCAAGAGGTTCAGGCAGCAGCGTTTTGAGCTGCAGCCACCTGGGCCGCCACTTCGGCTGCGAAATCGTCAACCTTCTTCTCAATGCCTTCGCCGACCACGTAAAGGGTGAACGCCTTGACGGTGGTGCCAGCAGCCTTGAGCATCTGCTCGACGGTCTGCTTGTCGTTCTTGACGAACGACTGGTTGAACAAAGAGACTTCTTTGAGGTACTTCTGCACCGAACCTTCGACCATCTTGGTCGCGATGTCGGCGGGCTTGCCGGACTCGGCGGCCTTGGCTGCAGCGACCGAGCGCTCTTTTTCGATCAACTCGGCAGGTACTTCGGCGCTGGTCAAAGACACAGGCTTCATGGCGGCAACGTGCATGGCCACATCTTTGGCAGCAGTTTCGTCGCCTTCGAACTCGACCAACACGCCGATACGGGTACCGTGCAGGTAGTTGGCAATCTTGGCACCACCAGCCGCACGCTTGAAGCGGCGGAAGCTCATGTTCTCGCCGATCTTGCCGATCAGGCCTTTGCGCACATCCTCCAATGTCGGACCAAAGCTGTCTTGGCTGTAGGGCAAAGCACCCAAAGCAGCGATGTCAGCAGGATTGTGCTCGGCAACCAATTTGGCTGCAGCGTTGGCCAAAGCCAAGAAGCTGTCGTTTTTGGTCACAAAGTCGGTTTCGCAATTGACTTCGATCATGGCACCCGTGGTGCCGCTCACAAAACTGGTCACCACGCCTTCAGCCGTCACTCGCGAGGCGGCTTTACCCGCCTTGGTGCCCAGCTTGACGCGCAGCAGCTCTTCCGCTTTGGCCATGTCGCCTTCGGCTTCGGTCAGGGCTTTTTTGCACTCCATCATGGGAGCGTCGGTTTTTGCACGCAGTTCAGCAACCATGCTTGCGGTAATTACAGCCATTTGATTTCTCCGTATTCAGTCTAAAAGTTAAATTAAAAAAAAGGGGCCAATACGCCCCTTTCATCGAGTCTTGGTAACTCAGGCAGAAGCGGTTTCTTCAGCTTGGTCGTCTGCAGCTTCGGCGACCGCTTTAACCACATC
>CANGZO010000021.1 GCA_947458305.1 Comamonadaceae bacterium | reverse complement strand
TTGGTGATTGGCTTTTTGGTGGTGCGCACGCACGGCATCTACTTCATCATGGTGACCATGGCTTTTGCGCAGATGATTTTCTTCATCTTCTTTGACAACAAGTCACTGGGCGGCTCGGACGGTTTGTTCCTGAACTTCCGCCCCGATGCCGGCATCATCGACTTGGAAAACAAGCGGGTGTTTTATTACTTCACGCTGGCTTGCTTGGTGGCGGTTTATGTGTTCTTGCGCCGCCTGCTCTGGAGCCCCTTTGGCCGGGCACTGTCGGGCATCCGCGTGAACGAGCACCGCATGCGGGCGCTGGGTTTCAACACCTTCAGCCACAAGCTGGCGGCCTTCACGCTGGCCGGTGCTCTGGCGGGTTTGGCGGGCTATTTGTTCGCGGCGCAAACGGGTTTTGTGAACCCGGAGCTGATGGGCTTTCACCTGAGTGCACACGCCATCATGATGGTGATTTTGGGCGGCATGGGCAATTTTGCGGGGGCCATTGTCGGGGCCTTCAGCTTTGAGTATTTGCTGCACGTCTTCAAAGACTTGCCCGACATGGGCGGCTTCAAAACCGGCAAACACTGGCAAATGTGGATGGGCCTGTTCATCGTGGCGCTGATCATTTTTGCGCCCAAGGGCATTTTGGGACTGGTCAACCGCTTTATGGGTGGCAAAGCTGCAGGCAAGGAGACCGGTCATGACTGAGCGCAAGACCTTGATGTCGGCCAGCGGCCTGACCAAACGCTTTGGCGGCCTGGCGGCGGTGAACGATGTGTCGCTTGACTTGTGGCGCGGGCATATCCACGCCGTCATTGGCCCCAACGGCGCGGGCAAGTCCACGCTGGCCAACTTGCTCTCGGGCGATTTGCCCCCCACCAGTGGGCGCATGCGCTTGGGCGGCACCGACATCACCGGCTGGACACCCGAAAAAATCTCGCGCCACGGGCTGGGACGCAGCTACCAAAAAACCAATATTTTTGGCACCTTCAGTGTCTGGGACAACGTGCGCTTGTCAGCCCAGTCGCGTGCACAGCCCTCGCCTTTCAACCCTTTCGGGTGGGTCAAGGCTGCGGCCAGCATGCAAGCCGTCAACCAAAGGGCCGAACGCGCCATCGAACTGGCCGGACTGCAAGACCGCCGCCACGCCCAAGCAGGCGCCACCAGCCACGGCGAGCAACGCCAGCTGGAGATCGCCATGACCTTGGCCACCGAGCCGCAGGTCTTGCTGCTCGATGAACCGCTGGCGGGCATGGGCCAAGCCGAAGCCGAGCGCATGGTGCAGTTGCTGCTGCGCCTCAAAAATGAGCATGCCATTTTGCTGGTCGAGCACGACATGGACGCGGTGTTCACCCTGGCCGACCACCTGACGGTGATGGTCAACGGGCAAGTGATCGCCAGCGACACGCCCGCGGCGGTGCGGGCCGATGCGGGTGTGCAAGCGGCGTACTTGGGCGAGGAACATTGAAATGAGCGAATTGTTGATCCAGGCCCAAGACCTGAACACCTATTACGGCGCGAGCCACATCTTGCGCGGCGTCAACTTCACCGTGGGACGAGGCGAAACGATTGGCCTGATGGGCCGCAACGGCATGGGCAAAAGCACCCTGCTCAAGTCCCTCATGGGCATCGTGCCGCCGCGCTCGGGCACGGTGGACATCAAAGGTCAGCGCATGAATGGCCGTCCCACGTTTGAGGTGGCGCAGCTGGGCATCGCCTATGTGCCTGAGGGCCGGGGCATCTTTGGCAACCTGAGCGTGGTGGAGAACCTGAAAATGGCCGCCCGCCCTGGCACCCAGGGCCAGCGTGAGTGGACATACGAACGCGTGCTGGAGACCTTTCCGCGCCTGAAAGAACGCTTGGGCCACGGCGGCCAGCAACTGTCGGGTGGCGAGCAACAAATGCTGACCATCGGCCGGGCGCTCATGACCAACCCCGATGTGCTGATTCTGGACGAGGCCACCGAAGGCTTGGCGCCTCTGATTGCGCGCGAGATCTGGCGCATTTGCAGTGTCATCAAACAAAGCGGCATCAGCTCGATCATCGTGGACAAGAACTGGAAACACGTCACCCAGATCACCGACCGCAATGTCATCTTGGTCAAAGGCCAGGTGGTGTTCGAAGGCTCGTCACCCATCTTGCTGGCTGACCCCAGCGTGCTGGAGCAGCATTTGGGGGTTTGAGTCCCTTCACAGCAAGGGGCGCAGCTCTCTGGCCGCCTCCAGCAACAAGGGCAGCCACTTGTGCTGCACTGCCCCATCGCTCAGTTGGTCTGCGGTGCCCACCACATTCAGCGCGGCCAGCGTTTGGCCTTGCATGTTGCGCAGCGGCACGGCCAGCGCGTGAATGCCCAGCTCGTGCCCATCGCGGGCCACACAGTGGTCGTCCTTCCGCACCCGATCCACCAGCACCTTGAACTTGGCCGCACCCACCTCGGTTTGTGGGGTGATGCGAGCCAGCTCACGGCCTTTGAGCCAAGCCGTGAAGTCGGCCTTGGGCAAGCTGGCCAGCAGCACGCGCCCGGTGGAGGTGGCATGCGCGGGCAAGCGTGCGCCCAAGTGCAAGCCATAGGCCAGGTGGCGCACCGGCTCGGCCACCCCGGCACTGCGGGCCACGATCACGCACTCGTCCCCATCCAGCACCACCGCACTGAAGGCCGCCTGCGTTTGTGCAGCCAAACGGTTGAGCGTGGGTTGCAGGGTGCGAGGCAGGCGCGATGTGGCCATGTAACTGCCCGCCAAGCGCAACACCCGCGCCGACAGCCAGTAGTGGCTGCCGTCGGTTTCCAGATAACCCAAGTCGGCCAGCGTGAGCAAATGCCGCCGGGCCGCGGCCCGCGTGAGGCCTGTGCGCTGCGCGGCCAGTGTGGCGTTCAGGCGTTGGCGCTCGGTGTCGAAGGCCTCCAGCACCGCCAAACCCTTGGCCAGGCCTTCGATGTAGTCTGCTTTGGCGATCGTCATGGGGAGCGTCCTCTTTTGTGATTGTTCGTGACCCCATCCGTCACGAATTGAGCCACATCAATTTGCGCGATGATCGCACAAATAAACCCATCAACGCACAAACTTGCTATCCACCTCCCTGAATTCAAGTCAGAGACACCTAAGCTGACGGGCAATTCAACCCTCCATGACAGACGCACCATGAGCACCACCCGCACCCAAGTCGCCATCGTCGGCGCAGGCCCCTCGGGCTTGCTGCTGGGCCAACTGCTTTTCAAAGCAGGCATCGAAGCCATCATCGTCGAGCGCCAAAGCGGCGACTATGTGCTGTCGCGCATCCGTGCGGGCGTGCTGGAACAAGTGACCATGGACCTGCTGGACGAAGCGGGCGTGGGCCAACGCATGCACAAAGAAGGTTTGGTGCACACCGGCTTTGACCTGCTGTTCAAAGGGGCACGCCACCGTGTGGACATGGACAAACTCACGGGCGGCAAAAAAGTCATTGTGTACGGCCAAACCGAAGTCACCCGCGACCTGATGCACACCCGCCAAGCGGAGGGCTTGCCGACGGTGTATGAGGCCAACAACGTACAAGTGCACGACTTCGACAGCCAAAAGCCACGTGTGACCTATGAAAAGGATGGCCAAACCCACACCATCGAATGCGACTTCATTGCAGGCTGCGACGGCTTTCACGGCGTGTGCCGCGCCAGCGCCCCCAAAAGCGCCATCAAAGAATACGAAAAGGTCTACCCCTTTGGCTGGCTGGGCGTGCTGTCAGACACACCGCCTGTGCACCACGAACTGATTTACGCCAACAGCACCCGTGGCTTTGCCCTGTGCTCGCAGCGCAGCGCCACGCGCAGCCGCTACTACCTGCAGGTGCCCACCACGGACAAAGTGGAGCAGTGGTCTGACGACGCCTTTTGGGCCGAGTTGCGCAAGCGCCTGGACCCCGAAGCCCGCGAGCATTTGGTGACTGGCCCCAGCATCGAAAAAAGCATTGCCCCGCTGCGCAGTTTCGTGACCGAACCCATGCGCTTTGGTCGCATGTTTTTGGCGGGTGACGCCGCGCACATCGTGCCGCCCACGGGCGCCAAGGGCCTGAATCTGGCGGCCACCGACGTCAAGTATTTGTCCACCGCCATCATCGAGTTTTATGCCGACCACACCGAGGCCGGCATCGACGCGTATTCCGAGCGCTGTTTGCGCCGCGTTTGGCGTGCCGAGCGCTTCAGCTGGTGGTTCACCAGTTTGATGCACCACTTTCCTGAGAACGGCGACATGGGGCAAAAGTTTCAAGACGCCGAGTTGGATTACTTGATCCACAGTGAAGCCGGCTCGCGCACCATGGCCGAAAACTATGTGGGCTTGCCGCTGAACTTTGGCGAATAAAGCCCCGCACAGGCGACAACCAAGGGGCTGCGGGCATCCGATAATGTGGGCCTTCTGAAGCCGTGCACAACGGCTTTGTGTCCATTCAAAGGTGCCCACCATGTCTTCGACCCAACCCCTGCGCGGTCTGCGCGTTTTGAGCCTGGCCCTCAACTTGCCGGGCCCGGCTGCCCTCATGCGTTTGGCCCAAATGGGCGCACGCTGCACCAAGGTCAACCCACCCGCAGGCGACCCGATGCAGCACTACACCACCAGTGGCTATGACCTGTTGCACGCGGGCGTGAAGCACAAAACACTGGACCTCAAAACCGAGGCGGGTCAAGCCGCGCTGCACAAGTTGTTACCCAAGACCGATGTGCTGCTCACCTCGTTTCGCCCGTCTGCCCTCGCCAAACTGGGCTTGGGCTGGAAGGCTTTGCACAAGCAATACCCTGCACTGAGCTTGATCGAAGTGGTGGGCGCTCCCGGCCCATTGGCCGAAATTCCGGGCCACGACTTGACCTACCAAGCCGAGGTGGGCTTGGTCAACGGCATGGCGCTGCCGCCGAGTTTGTTTGCCGACATGGGCGGCGCCGTGATGGCCAGTGAAGCCACGCTCAAAGCCGTCATCACCCTCAAAACCACAGGTAAAGGCACGCACCATGAAGTGGCGCTGTCTGAGGCGGCCGCTTGGCTCGCCCTGCCCCGCCAACTGGGCCTGACCACACCGAATGGGGCGGTGGGCGGCGCCCATGCGGGCTACCGGGTGTATGCCTGTAAAAACGGCCGCGTGGCCGTGGCCGCTTTGGAGCCGCACTTTGCCACCCGCCTGTGCGAAGCCGCTGGCGTCACGCTGGCACACCCCGTCAAAGACCTGTTCAAGCCCGCCACCCGCCAAGCCATCGAAGCCTTCTTTGAGAGCCAAACCCGCGCACAGCTGGACAAACTGGCCACGGCCAAAGACATTCCACTCATGACGCTGCCGCTGTAAAACAGAATCGGCCAGCAGATCAGCTCAGTTCAGACCCACAAAGCCGCCCGTGCGCAGTGAAGCTGCGCCATGGGTAGCTCAGCGCACAGACACCGCGGTATTTGCCCTGCAGCATTCGTCTGTGGGCAGCTCCATCACGCATGCCCTTTGGAATTTTCCGAATTTTTCAACCAAGGACACTGCAGATGAGCACCCACAAACCCATTTCCCTGCAAGTGATTTTTCGCCACTTGGATGTCTCTCAAGCGCTAGAAGCCAAGGTGCGGGAAAAAATCGACAAACTGGGGCAGTTCTACCCCAACATTGAGAGCTGTCGCGTGGTGATCGAGCAACTCCACAAACACCACCAGCGGGGTAACCACTTTCGTGTTTTGATCGATCTGAAAGTGCCTGGACAGGAATTGGTTGCAGGGCGAGAGCCTGACCAAAACCCTGCCTATACCGATGTGTATGTTGCCCTGCGCGACGCCTTCAAGGCCATGCGTCGACAGCTCGAAGACTTGGTGCACCGCCAGCAAGGACATACCAAGCACCACATTCAGGTGTGAGCGGGCCCCCAAAAAGTAGGTTCTTGCAAGCCACTGCTGCAAGAACCCACCGCGCATCTCTCAGGAAATTTTGAGAATATGGCTTTGCCCGTTGTGCTTTTTGGGCAAGGTCAGCTGCAACACACCATCTTCGTATTTGGCCAATGCCGCTGCCTGGTCCACGCTTTCATCCAAAGTGAAAGTGCGTGAGACGCTGCCGAAAAAGCGCTCGGAGCGGATGATTTTGGAGCCTTGCTTTTCCTCCTTCTCCTTTTTGACTTCGGCAGACAGGCACACCTGATTGCCGTCTACCGACACTTTGATGTCTTCTTTTTTGACGCCCGGAATTTCGGCTTTGACGAAGAAATTCTTCTCATCTTCCGTCAGGTCCAAACGCATCTGGGGTTCACCCTCCATCAGCCGGTACATGGGGCGCATGGCGAAGCCTTTGAAAAAGTCGTCGCTGAAAGGATCGCGCAGTTCATGAAAGGGATTGAATCGTGCAAGATTGCTCATGGTGTGTTCTCCATCAAGTGAATTGGCAGCGGTCAAGCTGCAGACAGCTGAGGATGGTGGAATGACGCATCGCTCAGGAAGCCGCTGGCAAGCAACAGCTCCAAGAACACTTTAATTTTTCAAGGTGTCAACGTCTGTTGATCAATTCACACAGCCTGCGCGCTGGGCTCAAACCAAGGCCGGCTTCGCCGCCGCACGCGCCCTAGCGGCATGCAGTTTTTTGTAGCTGTCCAGCAGGCGTTGGTGTCGGTCCAGGGTTTCCAGCTGCAAGCTGGTGGGCGTGAGGCCATGAAAGCGAACGCTGCCGTCCACTGAGCCGATGGCCGCATCCATGCGCTCGTGGCCGAACATGCGTCGGAAGTTCACCACGTAGTCTTCAAGCGCCAAGTCCTCGCCCAGCGTCACTTCCAGCACCACGTTCAGGGCTTGGTAAAACAAGCGGCGCTCCACCGTGTTGTCGTTGTATTGCAGGAAAGCGCCCACCAGTTCGTGGGCTTCTTCCAGCTGCTGCAAAGCCAGGTGGATCAAGAGTTTGAGCTCCATCACCGTGAGCTGCCCCCACACTGTGTTGTCGTCAAACTCAATACCGATCAGCGTGGCGATGTCCAGGTAATCGTCAAGCTCGTTGTTTTCCAATCGGTCGAGCAAGGCCATCAAGGCCTCGTCGTCCAAGCGGTGCAGATTCAGCACATCGGCGCGGAACAAGAGCGCTTTGTTGGTGTTGTCCCAAACCAGGTCGTCGACCGGGTAGACCTCAGAATACCCCGGCACCAAGATGCGGCAGGCGGTGGCACCGAGTTGGTCGTGCACCGTCACATAGGCCTCTTTGCCCATGGCCTGCAAGATGCCAAACAGCGTGGCGGCCTCTTGCGCGGTGGCGTCTTCACCCTGCGCAGAAAAGTCCCACTCCACAAAATCGTGGTCGGCCTGGGCGCTGAAAAACCGCCACGACACGATGCCGCTGGAGTCGATGAAGTGCTCCACAAAGTTGTTGGGCTCGGTCACGGCGTTGCTGATGAAAGTGGGCGCGGGCAAATCGTTGAGACCCTCAAAACTGCGGCCTTGCAGCAGCTCGGTCAGGCTGCGCTCCAGCGCCACCTCCAGCCGGGGGTGTGCACCAAACGATGCGAACACGCCACCCGTGCGCGGGTTCATCAGGGTCACACACATCACCGGGTACACACCGCCCAGCGACGCGTCTTTGACCAAGACCGGAAAGCCCTGCGCTTCCAAAGCCTCGATGCCGGCCACGATGCCGGGGTACTTGGCGAGCACTTCCGGCGGCACATCGGGCAAGGCCATTTCGCCTTCCAAGATCTCGCGCTTCACAGCCCGCTCAAAAATTTCTGACAGGCACTGCACCTGAGCTTCGACCAGGGTATTGCCCGCGCTCATGCCGTTGCTCACAAACAGGTTTTCCACCAGGTTGGATGGGAAGTAGACCACCTCACCGTCGGACTGACGCACATAGGGCAGCGCACAAATGCCGCGCGAGGGGTTGCCCGAGTTGGTATCAAACAGGTGCGAGGCCTTGAGCTCGCCGTCGGGGTTGTAAATGCGCAAGCAATGGGCGTCCAACAAGCCTTTGGGCAGCGCGTCGCGCTTACCGGGCTGGAACCAGCGCTCGCGGGGGTCGTGCACGAAGTCGGCCTGCGCCATGTCATCGCCAAAAAACACGCCCGCGTAAAAGTGGTTGTTGTTCAGCCGCTCAATGTATTCACCCAGCGCCGAGGCCAAGGCGCTTTCTTTGGTCGAGCCTTTGCCGTTGGTGAAGCACATGGGCGAATGCGCGTCGCGGATGTGCAGCGACCAGACGTTGGGCACCAGGTTGCGCCACGACGCGATCTCGATCTTGATGCCCAGATTGGCCAACACCGCCGTCATGTTGGCGATGGTTTGCTCCAGCGGCAGGTCCTTGCCGGCGATGCGGGTCTGCGTGAGTTCATCGGGCTTGAGCGTGAGCAAGGCCTGCGCGTCGGCATCCAGGTTGTCCACCGCCTCAACGATGAAAGTGGGGCCCGCTTGAATCGCCTTTTTAACCGTACAACGGTCGATGGACCGCAGAATGCCTTGGCGGTCTTTGTCGGACATGTCGGCCGGCAACTCCACCTGGATCTTGATGGTCTGCAGGTAGCGGTTGTCGGGATCCACGATGTTGTTTTGCGACAGGCGAATGTGCTCGGTGGAGATGCCACGCGTCTCGCAATACAGCTTCACAAAATACGCCGCGCACAAGGCCGACGAGGCCAAAAAATAATCAAACGGCCCCGGTGCCGAGCCATCACCCTTGTAGCGAATCGGCTGATCGGCCAGCACGGTGAAGTCGTCAAACTTGGCCTCCAGGCGCAGTTTGTCGAGAAAATTGACTTTGATTTCCATGGTGGACTTATTGCGCCGCTAAGCGACGAACATCTTTCAAGCTGTCTTTCAGTTGAATTTGCACCACCTTCAGGTCATACGTCGACTGCAGGTTGAGCCAATACTGCGGCGTCTGCCCCAATGCTCGGCCCAAGCGCAAAGCCAACTCGGCAGTCACAGGTCGATCGCCTTTGAGCAAATGCGACACACGCATGGCGGATACGCCAATGGCATCGGCAAATGCAGCCTGTGTCATGGCGAGGTCTTCCAGTGTCTCGTGCAAGAACTCACCAGGGTGGATGGGTGGCAAACCGTCGACAGGATTTTTGGCATTCATGGTCTTCACTCCTCAGTGGTAATCCACAATTTCTACGTCATGAGCGTGCCCACTCTCAAACCGAAAACACAAACGCCAACGGTCATTGATGCGAACGCTCCACTTGCCTCGCAAATTCCCGGTTAGCGCCTCCAAACGGTTAGACGGCGGCATGCGCAAGTCATCCACTTCAACCGCTGCATGAAGCTGTGCGAGGCGCATCACTGCCCTCTTAAGGATCTCCGGTGGCAGACGGCGCGATTTACCCGTCGAAAACAGGCGTTCTGTTTCATCGCTGGCAAAACTTTCGATCATGGATTCATTATAAACAAATTGTTTATAAACAGTATGCCATTTCGAACAACAAGGCCAAGACTGTCACGCTCAATGGTTCAACTGCCCCCAAGCCTTCTCCAGCCGCTTGATGCTGACCGGCTGCGGGGTGCGCAGCTCTTGCGCGAAGAAGCTCACGCGCAGTTCTTCCAGTAGCCAGCGAAACTCCAGCATGCGGGCGTCTTGCGCGCCTTTGCGTTCGGCCACCAGGCGCCAGTAGCGTTGTTCTTGGGGCTTGAGCTCCGTCAGGCGTTGGGCGTCGCGGGCGGGGTCGGCGCGGTATTTATCCAGGCGCAGGGTCACGGCCTTGAGGTAACGGGCGCAGTGCTGCAGCTGAGGCCACGGGGTGGCGGCCATGAAGTTTTTGGGCATCAGGCGTTGCAGTTGCTGGGTGCAGTCGGCCGTCGCGTCGGGGGCGTTTTTGGTGTCCTTGATCTTGCGTGTGGCCGCGCCAAACTCCAGCAAGATGGTGCCCGCCAGCCGGGCCACTTCGTTGGCGATCAAGGTCAGGCGGCCCCGGCCTTCTTCGATGCGGCGCTTGAAGGTGGTCTCGTCATTGGGCAGCGGGTCCATCAAAAAAGCGCGGTCCAGCGCCACGTCGATGATCTGGGTTTTCAGCTCATCCGCCGTGCCCAGCGGCATATAGGCCACGGCCATTTTTTGCAGGTCGGGGATGTTTTTCTCCAGGTACTTGAGCGCGTCTTTCATCTGCAGTGCAAACAGGCGGCGCAGACCAGCACGGTTTTTATTGGCGGCCACGTCGGGCTCGTCAAACACTTCGATGGTGACGGCGTCTTGCACATCCACCAGCGCGGGGAAGCCGATCAGGGTCTGGCCGCCTTTGCTGATTTCCATCAGTTCGGGCAATTCGCCAAAGGTCCAGGCGGTGTAGCGCTGGGGGGCCAGGGGCTTTGTCGCGGCTGGCTTTTCACCACGCAGTTGATTGTCGCGCCCACTTGCATCCAACTTGGACAAATTGGGGTCTGACCCCAATTTGTCCAATTTTTTTGACTCCATGCTTTGGGTGGATTGAGGCCCTGCTGCAGGCGCTGCCGCCACTTTGAGCTGCGCCAGCGCCTGAAACGCACCTCGTGCTTTGGCGCCCAGCTCCCCCTTGAGCGCGCCCAGGTTGCGGCCCATGCCCAACTGACGCCCGTGCTCGTCCACCACCAACAGGTTCATGAACAGGTGCGGGCTGAGCATCTCGTGTTTGAAGTCGGTGCGTTTGATGTCGAGGCTGGTTTCGTCGCGGGCTTTTTTGAGCAGCACATCGGTGAGCGAGCCGCTGCCAAACAACTCGGGCACCGACAGCTCGGCTGCCAAACGCGTGGCCGATTCGGGCAGCGGCACAAAGCGGCTGCGCGGGCGTTGCGGCAGGCTTTTGAGCAGGGCTTGGATCTTGTCTTTGAGCAAGCCGGGCACCAGCCATTCGCAGCGGTCTTCGCTCACCTGGTTGAGCACAAACAAAGGCACCGTCACCGTGACGCCGTCGCGGGCGTCGCCCGGTTGGTGCAGATAAGTGGCCGTGCAGTCGGTGCCGCCCAAACGAATCTGTTTGGGGAAAGCCTGCGTGGTGATGCCTGCGGCCTCGTGGCGCATCAGCTCTTCGCGGGTCAGCATCAGCAGACGCGGCTGCTTAACGCTCTCATGGCGGTACCAGTCTTCCAGCAAACGGCCGCTGCACACCTCGGGCGGGATTTGCTGGTCGTAAAAAGCGTAGATCAGCTCATCGTCCACCAACACGTCTTGGCGGCGCGACTTGTGTTCCAGCTCTTCGACCTTGGCGATCATCTTGTGGTTGGCGGCCAAAAACGGCAGCTTGGTCTCCCACTGGTCGCCCACCAAGGCTTCGCGGATGAAGATGTCGCGTGCGCCGTGCAGGTCCACCCGGCTGTAGGCCGTGCGCCGTCCGCTGTAGACCACCAGGCCATAAAGCGTGGCCCGCTCCAGCGCCACCACTTCGGCAGATTTCTTTTCCCAATGCGGGTCGAGCACTTGTTTGCGCAGCAGGTGTGCACCGACTTGCTCCAGCCACTGCGGCTCGATGGCCGCGATGCCACGGCCAAACAAGCGCGTGGTTTCCACCAGCTCAGCCACCACGATCCAGCGGCCCGGCTTTTTGCTCAGGTGCGCGCCGGGGTGTTTGTGGAACTTGATGCCGCGTGCGCCCAGATAGGCTTCTTCGTCTTCGAGCTTGTAGCCCACGTTGCCCAACAAACCCGACAACATGGACAGGTGCAGTTGCTCATAGCTCGCGGGCTGGGTGTTGATGCGCCACTTGTGCTCGGTCACCACGGTGAGCAGTTGGGTGTGTGTGTCGCGCCACTCCCGCACGCGGCGGATGTTGATGAAGTTCTGGCGCAGCAGCTGCTCGTATTGGCGGTTGCTGAGCTTGTGGTCGGTGCCATGGCCACCTCGGGCGTCGTGGATCCATTTCCACAGTTTCAGGTAGCCGGTGAACTCGCTTTTGTCGTCGTCGAACTTGGCGTGTTGTTGGTCGGCCTGGGCTTGCGCGTCCATGGGGCGGTCGCGCACGTCTTGCACGCTCATGGCGCTGGCGATCACCAGCACTTCTTCCAAGGCGTTGCGGTGACGCGCTTCCAAAATCATGCGGCCCACGCGGGGGTCCAGCGGCAGGCGGGCCAGCTCTTGGCCAATGGGGGTGAGTTCGTTGTCCTCGTCGACTGCGCCCAGCTCGGCCAGCAACTGGTAACCGTCGGTGATGGCACGTTTGGACGGCGCTTCGATGAACGGGAAGTCTTCCACCACGCCCAGGTGCAGAGACTTCATGCGCAAGATCACGCCCGCCAAGGACGAGCGCAAGATTTCCGGATCGGTAAAGCGCGGGCGGCCCGCAAAGTCTTTGTCGTCGTACAGGCGAATGCAGATGCCGTTGGCCACACGGCCGCAACGGCCCGCACGCTGGTTGGCCGCCGCCTGGCTGATCGGCTCGACCAGCAGCTGCTCAACCTTGCTGCGCAGGCTGTAGCGCTTGACCCGCGCCGTGCCCGCGTCGATCACATAACGGATACCGGGCACGGTGAGCGAGGTTTCGGCCACGTTGGTGGCCAGCACGATGCGACGGCCATTCGACGCCTCAAAAATCTGGTCTTGCTCGGCCTGCGACAGGCGGGCAAACAAAGGCAAAACTTCGGCCCCTCGCGTGAGCGGCTGGTGCGCCAGGTGCTTGCGCAAGTGGTCGGCGGCCTCGCGGATCTCGCGCTCTCCAGGCAAAAATATCAGGATGTCACCCCCTGCCCCGCCCTGCCAGAGTTCGTCCACCGCATCGGCCATGGCCTCGTTGAGACCATAGTCGCGGGACTCTTCAAACGGGCGGTAGCGCTGCTCCACTGGGAAGGTGCGGCCCGAGACCATGATGACCGGGGCCGGCCCGTTTCGAGACGCAAAGTGCTTGGCAAACCGGTCGGCGTCAATCGTGGCCGAGGTGACGACGATCTTGAGGTCCGGCCTGCGCGGCAAGATTTGGCGAAGGTAGCCCAGCAAAAAATCGATGTTCAGGCTGCGTTCGTGCGCCTCGTCGATGATGATGGTGTCGTAGGCTTGCAGCAACGGGTCGGTCTGGGTTTCGGCCAGCAAGATGCCGTCGGTCATCAGTTTGACAGACGCGTTTTTGCTCAAACGGTCTTGAAAACGCACCTTGAAACCCACCACCTCGCCCAGCGGCGTTTTGAGTTCTTCGGCAATGCGCTTGGCCACCGAGCTGGCCGCAATCCGCCGGGGCTGGGTGTGGCCGATCATGCGCGCCCGCTCACCCGGTTTGGCGTTCAATTTGCCACGCCCCAGCATCAGTGCAATTTTGGGCAGCTGCGTGGTTTTGCCCGAGCCGGTTTCACCGCAGACGATGATGACCTGGTGCTGGTCCATGGCGGCCATGATTTCACCGCGGCGGGCCGAGACCGGCAGGCCTTCGGGGAAGTCGATTTGGAGGGGGGTGGGATTTGCAAACTCGGTCACAGTCTGGATTATCCCACGGCACGTGTTCACGTGCTACACTGGTTTACGTGAACTTTCACCTTGGAGGTTTTGGATGACCAACCTGACCATTTCTCTCGACGAAAACCTCGTCAAACAAGCCCGCATCAAGGCCATTCAAGAAGGCACCTCCTTGAGCGCCAAGGTGCGCGAGATGCTGGCTGCTTATGTGCGGCAAGACATGCCTGCCGCCCCGTTGGTGATTCCCAAACTGCCCGTGTCCAAAGCCCGGGGGGGTCTCAAGCCGGGCATCGACCCCAGCAGCAACCGATCCCTGTACGACGCGATGGACGCGGGCATGGACATCCATAATCTGTCATGACCCCTGACGTGAATGTGTTGGTGGCGGCATTTCGGCCCGACCACCCCCACCACCAGAGTTCCCGCATTTGGCTGGACGATGCGGTCGTTCAAGCCGCCAACGGACGCACCAGCCTGATGTTGATGGGCACAGTGGTGACCGGCTTTTTACGCATCACCACCCACCCCAAAATTTTTCGGGAAATCGATCCTTTGCCGGATGTGATCGACTTCATCGACAGCCTGCTCAGCTGCCCCGGCGTGCAATTTCAGCCGCAGGGCGCCACTTGGCCTCATCTGCGGCAAGTGTGTCTGGCACAACAAACCACTGGCAACTTGATCACCGATGCGTGGATCGCCGCAACGGTGATGCAATCCGGTGAGACACTCTGCACATTCGACCGCGAATTTTCGCATCTGCTGCCTGCAGACCAACTTCTTTTGCTCAAGCCCTGAACTCACTGCTACTGCCCATGTCCACAGTTTTTAACTTCACCTTCGTGCCCTGGTTCAGGTCGGTGGCGCCTTACATCCACATGCACCGGGGCAAGACCTTTGTGGTCGGCATTGCGGGCGAGGCTATTGCGGCGGGCAAGCTGCAAAACCTGGCGCAAGACCTGGCGCTGATCCAGAGCATGGGCGTGAAAATCGTGCTGGTGCACGGCTTTCGTCCGCAGGTGAACGAACAACTGGCGGCCAAGGGCCACACGCCCAAATACTCGCACGGTATCCGCATCACCGACAGCGTGGCGCTGGACTGCGCCCAAGAGGCAGCAGGCCAGCTGCGCTACGAGATCGAAGCAGCGTTCAGCCAAGGCTTGCCCAACACGCCCATGGCGGGCTCCACGGTGCGGGTGTTGTCGGGCAACTTCATCACAGCGCGGCCGGTGGGCATTGTGGACGGCGTGGATTTCATCCATTCGGGTCTGGTGCGCAAGGTGGATGTGGACGGCATCATGCGCACGCTGGACATGGGCGCGATGGTGCTGCTGTCGCCGTTTGGTTTCTCGCCCACGGGCGAGGCCTTTAACTTGGCCATGGAAGAAGTGGCCACCAGCGTAGCCACCGAGCTGCAGGCCGACAAGCTGATTTTTGTGACCGAGGTGCCGGGCATCCGGATTGAGCCGCACGCCCCCGCCAGCGATGACAACCCGATTGACACTGAACTGCCCTTGGCCGCTGCCAAACAGTTGCTGGCCTCACTGCCCACGCCCACCGAGCCGACCGACATTGGCTTTTATCTGCAGCATTGCGTGAAAGCATGCGAAGAAGGCGTGGAGCGCTCCCACATCCTGCCCTTTGCGGTGGACGGCGCTTTGTTGCTGGAGGTGTATGTGCACGACGGCATCGGCACCATGGTCATCGATGAAAAGCTGGAAGAGCTGCGAGAAGCCACTTCAGACGACGTGGGCGGCATTTTGCAATTGATCGAGCCGTTCGAGAAAGACGGCACCTTGGTCAAACGCGACCGCACCGAGATCGAGCGGGACATTGACCACTACACCATCATCGACCACGATGGTGTGATCTTTGCCTGCGCAGCGCTCTACCCCTACCCCGAAGCCAAGACGGCCGAGATGGCGGCGCTCACCGTGTCACCGCAGTCTCAAGGTCAAGGCGATGGCGAGAAGGTGCTCAAGCGCATCGAACAACGCGCCCGTGCCATGGGGGTCAAAAGCATTTTTGTGCTGACCACGCGCACCATGCACTGGTTCATCAAGCGCGGCTTTGTGCAGGTGGACCCCGACTGGCTGCCCGAAGCGCGCAAACGCAAATACAACTGGGACCGCAAGAGCCAAGTCTTGGTCAAAAAACTCTGAGTTTCAGCGCTGGCGAAGCGTTTGGACGGCGATCACCAATCCGGCCAGCGCAAACACCACGAAGCACACAAACGACCAGTTGGCGATGGAGCCGCCCAAAAAGACCCAGTCGATCTTGCTGCAGTCACCGCTGCCTTTGAAGATCATGGGGATGGCGCGATTGAGGGGGAAGTTTTCGACCATGCCGTAAAAGTCGCGCCCGCAGTTGACCACCTCGGGCGGGTACCACTGCAGCCAGCTTTGGCGAGCGGCAGTGAAGGCGCCAAAGCCCGCACTCATTGTCAACAGCAAGCTCGTTGCGACCAAGCCTTTGCCGCGCAAACGCCACCCTATCAAGGCCAACACCACCACACCGATCAAGGCGTAGCGCTGCACGATGCACATGGGGCAAGGGTTCAGCCCCACCACATGCTGCAAATACAGGCCGAACACCAACATGCCGATGCCCGACAAGGCGATCAACAGCATCCAGCGTTGGGGGGAAACAGAAGAC
>CANGZO010000020.1 GCA_947458305.1 Comamonadaceae bacterium | reverse complement strand
GCATGGTTGGACTCCTTAGACTTTGTGCTGGTCGGTGTAGGGCAACATGGCCAAAAAGCGTGCGCGCTTGATGGCTGTGTTGAGCTGACGCTGAAAAATGGCACGGGTGCCAGTCAGGCGCGCAGGGATGATTTTGCCGTTTTCGGCGATGAAGTCACGCAATGTGTCTACATCTTTGTAGTCGATTTCTTCGACGCCAGTGACTGTGAAGCGGCAAAAGCGCTTGCGTTTAAACAGCAGTGACTGGGTGTTGCGCTTGGGGCGCTTGTCTTTGTTGAATTTTTTGAACGTGGCCATGGGGCCTCCTGAAATTAATTTTGCTGAAACTCTTGAATGTGCAACACGACACTTTTGCCTTGTCGAGGGGTGGCCAAAAAGCCTTTGAACGTCCAAACACTGCCTACCGCTTGCTTGACCAGTCTTTCGGCCAATGACCCAATGGCCAAAGCACGAAGTTTTAACTGGACTTTTCGCATCTGCCCAGCCTCTTCAACATCAGAGGCATGCTCCAGAATCAAATCCAAAGCGGGCAAACCTGCGGGTGTGTATCGCAAAGCGGCTTGCTCGGCAATACAGGCTGAAAGTTCGGTTCGGTTCACTCCTCAACAGGTCAGTGTCAAGCGGCGAATTCGGCTTGTTGTGTTTTGCGGGCTTCTTCGCGCTCGACTTGCTTCATCATGGATGAAGGGCCTGTGTCGGCTTTTTTCTTCAGCACCGTCAGGTGACGCAGCACAGCATCGTTGAACTTGAAGGCATGTTCCAGTTCAGCCATAACCGCCTGGTCGGCCTCAATGTTCACGCAAAGGTAGTGTGCTTTGCCCAACTTGTTGATCTGGTATGCCAACTGGCGGCGGCCCCAGTCTTCAACACGGTGGATCTGGCCACCGCCGGCAGTGATCATGCCTTTGTAGCGCTCCAGCATGGCTGGAACTTGTTCGGACTGATCGGGATGGATCAGCAAAATGATTTCGTAATGACGCATTGAGACTCCTTGAGGTTAACCCAAATGGTTGGAATAGCTGCCCCCAGCGTCTGACGGGGTGCAGCAAGGCGAAGCCTCAAATTATAGCCTGAACATCACAGCCCGGGAAAGCTTTCATCAACGTTGTGTCTTGTCGACGAGGGTTCTACCGTCTGGCGAATGAAACGCCGAGGCGTCAACCACGTGGCCAAAAGCATCACGCCAAAGCCCACAGGCACACCAAACACCCCAGCGGACAGTGGCTGAATGCCCCACCAAAGCCCCGCAAAAGGATCCATGCCCCAAAAATGCCTGAAGCCAGGTGCATTGACCAGCATGTAAAAAATGGTCACACCCAAACCCGACAACATGCCCATCACCACTGCTGGCCTGTGCACTCGCGGCCACAGCATGCCCAAAACCATGCCCGGGAAAAAGGCAGATGCCGCCAAAGAAAAAGAAGCCGAAACCAAAGCCAAAATTTCAGCCGGCTTGAACGCTGCCACCACAGCCGCCACCATGGCCACAGCCAACAAAGCAAACTTGGACAAAATCACCCTCCCCTCAGAAGATTGGGGACCGCTGCCGGCGTTGGGCCGCATATCGCGCACCAAAGCGTTGCTGATGGTCAAAAGCAAACCATCGGCCGTCGAAAGTGCTGCAGCCAAACCGCCTGCAGCCACCAATCCCGAAACAACGAACGGCATCCCCCCCAACTCTGGGGTGGCCAACATGATCATGTCCGCCCCCAATTTCAGCTCACCCAACTGCAAGATGCCATCTCCGTTGACATCAGTAAAAGACAACAACTCGGAGTCCAAGCGGGACCATTGCGCCATCCAACTGGGCAGTGTGTCAAACCTGCTGCCCACCAAGTTATTGAGCACCTCAAACTTCACCAACACCGCCAAGGCAGGGACGCTCAGGTAGATCAAGCCTATAAAAAACAAAGACCATGCCACGGAGCTTCGTGTTTCGGCCACGCTGGGCAAAGTGTAAAAACGTGTCAAAAGATGGGGCAAACCGGCCGTGCCGACCATGAGACAAAAGATCAATGCCAAAAAGTTCAGTCTCGATTCGTTGAAGAGGCGTTCTTGCGCAATGCCGCCGTCAGGGTCGCCGGTAAACGACTGCGAGTGTGCGGGCATACCGCCCAAGGGGTGTGATCTTTCCAAATTTTCGAGCTTTGCACGCGTCCATTCCTCCCTGGCCTTTGAAGGATCTTGCGGCACAGCCAACAGTTCTCGACGAATCTGGGCAATCGTTGCGAAGTCAGCACCCTGGGCTTTGAGTGATTGAATCTTGCCTTCCAATTCTTGCTGCAATTGAACAATTGCCCCTTCCACATCCTGTAAGCGAGCGGCGTAAACCTTGGCGCGTTGCGCGTATTCGCGACGCACTTCCAACTCAGCGGGGTCGTCCATGAGGCGTTGTTCAATGGCCGCAATGGCCGAAAGTTGGGTGCCATAAACCAAGGGGGCCACAGGATTGCCCAGTTGCTTGTAGGCCAGCCAAGAAACAGGAATCATGAATGCCAACAAAAGCATGATGTATTGCGCCACCTGTGTCCAAGTGATGGCACGCATGCCACCCAAAAATGAACACAACAAAACACCACCCAGACCCAACAAAATACCAATCTCGAACTGAACGCCCGTCAAACGGGAAGCGATCAAGCCAATGCCATAAATTTGCGCGACGATGTATGTGAAAGAACACAACACGGATGCCAAAGCAGCAATCACCCGTGGCCAACGTCCACCGTAACGATGGTCAAAATAATCCGGCAAGGTGTACAAGCGCATGGCACGCAATTGAGGGGCGATCAACAGGGCAACGAGACAAAAGCCCCCCGTCCAACCAATCACATAAGCCAAGCCTCCGGGTTGGTTGCCACTGCCTGAATACCCTTGCAAGTAAAGCGCACCGGCCAAGCTGATGAAAGAGGCCGCACTCATCCAATCGGCTGCAGTGGCCATGCCGTTGTACATGGCGGGAATACGCCGCCCAGCCACGTAATATTCGTCTTCGTCAGTGGTCCTGCCTGCAATGCCGATCAGGGCATAAATCATCACGGTGCTGAAAAGAAAAATAGGACCAATCAGGTTTTTTGACAAACCCGCGCGCTCGGCCCAAGCCATGGCTCCGATCAAACTCAGAAGAAAAACAACGTATATCAGAACGTTGCGATGAAGCCGCCATCGGTATGAGGCGGACATGGCGATGTGGGAAGAATTGCTCATCGCCATGCACCTCCTATGACTTAACGGCCCAAGTTGGTCCAAGTCTCAATGACGGTGTCCGGGTTCAGCGAAATGGAGCTAATACCTTGGTCCATCAACCAGTGCGCAAAATCCGGATGGTCCGAGGGGCCCTGGCCACAAATGCCGATGTATTTGCCCTGCGCCAAACAGGCTTTGATGGCTTGTGAAATCAATGCGGTCACGGCAGGATCACGTTCATCAAAGTCAACGGCCAACAGCTCCAAGCCAGAGTCACGGTCCAGACCCAAGGTCAGTTGTGTGAGGTCGTTCGAGCCAATCGAGAAACCGTCAAAGAACTCCAGGAAGCGCTCGGCCAGAATGGCGTTGCTGGGCACCTCGCACATCATGATGATCTTGAGCTCGTTTTCACCACGGCGCAGCCCTTGGCTGGCCAGCAGTTGGGTGACCTTTTCGGCCTGCCCCAAGGTGCGCACAAAGGGCACCATGATCTGCACGTTGGTCAGGCCCATCTCGCCTCGAACCCGTTTGAGGGCCTCACACTCCATGGCAAAAGCTTCACCAAAGTCTGCGCTGATGTAGCGCGCCGCGCCACGGAAGCCCAGCATCGGGTTTTCTTCTTCCGGCTCGTAGCGGCTGCCGCCAATGAGCTTGCGGTATTCGTTGCTCTTGAAGTCGGATAACCGCACGATGACCGGCTTGGGCCAGAAGGCGGCCGCGATGCTGGCCACGCCTTCGGCGACCTTGTCAACGTAAAAAGCACGGGGAGAAGCGTGGCCACGGGCCACCGATTCCACTGCTTTTTTCAGGTCAGCGTCGATGGCGGGGTAATCCAAGATGGCCTTAGGGTGCACGCCAATGTTGTTGTTGATGATGAACTCCAGACGGGCCAGACCCACGCCGGCATTGGGCAACTGGGCAAAGTCGAAGGCCAACTGTGGATTGCCCACGTTCATCATGATCTTGGTTTTGATCTCAGGCAGCACGCCGCGCTGGATCTCGCTGACTTCTGTTTCCAGCAGACCATCGTAAATGTGCCCGGTATCGCCCTCGGCGCAGCTGACGGTGACCAACGTGCCTTCGGTCAACTGCTCAGTGGCATTGCCGCAACCCACCACCGCCGGGATGCCCAGCTCACGGGCAATGATGGCTGCGTGGCAGGTGCGCCCGCCTCGGTTGGTGACGACCGCGCTGGCGCGTTTCATCACGGGCTCCCAGTTCGGGTCGGTCATGTCGGTCACGAGCACATCGCCGGGCTGGACCTTGTCCATCTCGCTGATGTGGTGCACCAAGCGCACCGGACCCGTACCAATTTTTTGGCCAATCGCGCGCCCCTCGGCCAGGATGGCGCTTTTGCCTTTGAGCTTGTAACGCAACTCGGGTGTGCCTTTGGCCTGGCTTTTCACGGTTTCAGGGCGGGCTTGCAAGATGTAGAGCAAACCGTCGGTGCCATCTTTGCCCCACTCGATGTCCATGGGGCGGCCGTAATGCTGTTCGATCACCACCGCATAGCGGGCCAGTTGCTCGACCTCGTCATCGGTCAGGCTGTAGCGGTTGCGCAGCTCGGTAGGCACGTCAGTGGTCTTCACCAGCTTGCCTGAAGCAGCTTTTTCTTGTGCACTGGCGAACACCATCTCGATCAGCTTGGAGCCCAGGTTGCGGCGGATCACGCTGCGCTTGCCAGCGGCCAGCATGGGTTTGTGCACATAAAACTCGTCCGGGTTCACCGCGCCCTGGACCACTGTTTCTCCCAGGCCGTAGCTCGAGGTGATGAACACCACGTCTTCAAAGCCGGACTCGGTATCGATGGTGAACATGACGCCAGCCGCGCCCAAATCGGAGCGCACCATGCGCTGCACGCCCGCTGACAAGGCCACATCGGCGTGGGCAAAACCCTTGTGTACGCGGTAACTGATGGCGCGGTCGTTGTAGAGCGAGGCGAACACTTCTTTCATCTTGTGCAGCACGTCCTCGATGCCGACCACGTTCAAAAAGGTTTCTTGTTGCCCGGCAAACGAGGCGTCAGGCAAGTCTTCGGCCGTGGCCGAAGAACGCACCGCAAACGAGGCCTCAGGATTGCTGCCCTGCAATCGCACAAACTCTTCGCGGATGGCTTGCTCCAGATCGGCCGGGAAAGGCTGGGCTTCGACCATGGCGCGGATTTCAGCCCCCGCAGCGGCCAAGGCACGCACATCCTCGGTGTCCAGCGCATCCAAACGGGCGTTGATGCGCTCGGTCAGGCCGCCAAACGCCAAAAATTGGCGAAAAGCGTGGGCGGTGGTGGCAAAGCCTGTGGGCACACGCACGCCCGAGGGCAATTGGGAAATCATCTCCCCCAAGCTGGCGTTTTTGCCCCCGACCGACTCGACGTCGGTCATGCGCAACAACTCAAAGGGAACGACCAAAGCGGTCTCACTGAAAAGATCAGACATGCAAAGCTCCAAAGTTAAAACCCGGCTCCATGGTGCAGGTCAGGGTTGTGTTGTTCTTTGAATAGAACCCCGAGTGGACAGCTGTGGATAATTGACTGATTTTAGGGGTCATGTTGACCCCGGCCATTGAAATAAATTACAGGCATGCCAAAACGCACAGTATTTTTCGTCTCTGACGGAACGGGCATCACTGCCGAGACTTTTGGCAACGCCATCCTGGCCCAGTTCGACATGAAGTCTCGCCATGTTCGATTGCCATTCACAGACACCATCGACAAGGCACACCAAGCGGTGCGGCAGATCAACCACACCGCCGACACGGAAGGCACCAAGCCCATTGTGTTCACCACCCTCGTGAACATGGATGTCCTCAAAGTGCTTCAAGAACATTGCCAGGGCATGCTGCTCGACATGTTCGGTACATTCGTCAACCCACTCGAAGCCGAGCTCGGCATCAAATCGCACCATCGGGTGGGGCGTTTTTCAGATGTGAGCAAAAGCAAGGAATACCACGACCGGATCGAAGCCATCAACTTTTCTTTGGCGCACGACGATGGGCAATCCAACCGCGACTTGGATTCGGCCGAGGTAATTTTGGTCGGCGTGAGTCGCAGCGGCAAAACCCCGACCAGCTTGTACCTGGCCATGCAACACGGATTGAAAGCGGCCAACTACCCCTTGATTCCCGAAGACTTTGACCGAAAGCAACTGCCACCCGCCTTGGTACCTCATCGGAAAAAAATCTTCGGCCTGAGCATCCACCCAGACCGCTTGGCTGAAATACGTGCCGAGCGCCGCCCCAACTCGCGTTACGCCAGCCTTGAAAACTGCCGCATGGAGGTTTCAGAAGCTGAAGCCATGATGCGCCGCTCAGGCATCCGCTGGCTCTCAACGACCACCAAATCGATTGAAGAAATCGCCACCACCATCTTGCAAGAGATCAAGCCTGATCGGCTGATTTACTGAAGCCAACATCAACGGCACAAGGCCACGTGGACGAGGCCTCCTCCAATGTGCCGCTTGATGAGATGGGGTTCAACGCAAGGTGGCCGCAATCCGTTCTGCGCATTCACGGGCTTGCAACGCATCGCGAGCCTCCACCATGACACGCACCAAAGGCTCTGTGCCACTGGCGCGTATCAAGACCCGGCCCGAGTCGCCCAGTTCGGCCTCGGCTGCACGCGTGGCCGCCCACAAAGCTGGGTGACCTTGCCAGTCAAATCCCGGAGTCAAACGTACATTGATGAGGGTTTGCGGAAAAAGTGTGACGCCTTCCAACAATTGCGCCATGGTCTTGCCGCTGCCTACGCATGCTTGCAGCACCTGCAATGCGCTGACCAGACCATCGCCTGTGGTGTGCTTGTCCAAAGCCAATAAATGACCAGAACCCTCCCCGCCCAGCAACCAGCCTTTGTCGTGCAAGACCTCAAGCACATAACGGTCACCTACTTTGGCCCGAACAAACTGCACGCCACGTTGCTTCAAAGCCACTTCGACCGCCAAGTTGGTCATCAAAGTGCCCACAGCGCCCGGCACGGCCTCGTCGCGTGCCAAGCGGTCGGTGACCATCAAGTACAAAAGTTCGTCGCCATTGAACAAACGGCCAGCTGCATCGACAAACTGCAAGCGGTCGGCATCGCCGTCCAAAGCGATGCCGTAATCAGCGCGATGCGCTTTGACCGCTTGCACCAAGGCCTCAGGGTGCGTAGCCCCCACCCCTTTGTTGATGTTCAGGCCATCGGGTGAACAGCCAATGGCGATCACTTCGGCTCCCAGTTCATGGAAAACTTTGGGCGCAATTTGGTAAGCCGCACCGTTTGCAGCATCCACCACGATTTTCAATCCCTTGAGCGTCAAGTCATTGGAAAAGGTGCTTTTGCAAAATTCGATGTAACGACCTGCCGCATCATCCAAGCGACGGGTTTTACCCAAGGCTGCAGAGTCCACCCAAACAGGATCTTCCAGCAAGGTGGCTTCGACGGACGCTTCCCAGGCGTCCGACAACTTTTTGCCTTGCGCGCTGAAAAACTTGATGCCGTTGTCCGCAAACGGGTTGTGACTGGCACTGATGACCACACCCAATGAAGCACGTTGAGCGCGGGTCAAGTAGGCAACAGCGGGCGTGGGCACAGGCCCCAACAACACCACATGAACGCCGGCCGAGTTGAAGCCTGACTCCAAAGCACTCTCCAGCATGTAGCCAGAAATGCGCGTGTCTTTGCCGATCAAAACCGTCGGCTGCTCCTCCTGAGTCTTTAACACCCTACCCACGGCATGCGCCAAACGCAAAATGAAATCGGGCGTGATGGGGCTTTGGCCCACCGTGCCGCGAATGCCGTCTGTGCCGAAGTATTGACGCGTCATGCCAATGATCCTTATTTTTTTAACAACTGCAGAATTTTAGCCGTCGATATGTGTGCCTTGGCAGACACCTTCAGTCACTCACTTCATGGCATGCGGCCTGTTGCTGCATCGCTGACCAGATTTTGAAAGCTTCAACCGTGGCCTTGACATCATGCACCCTCACCACCGAAGCTCCCCGTTCAATCGCCATGAGGGCTGCGGCCACGCTGGCCACTTGTCTTTGCGACGGACCTGGAACTGTCTCGCCTTGCGCCAGTACGGCCCCCAAAGCAGACTTTCTGGACCAACCAGCCAAAACGGGCACACCTGAACGCAGCAAATCGGCTTGCCGGGCCAAAAGCTGAAAGTTCTGCGCAACGGTTTTTCCAAAGCCTATGCCGGGATCCACCACCAGTCTGGATGCTTGCACACCCGAATTCAACAAGGCATCTATGCGGCTGCTCAAAAAGGCATTCACTTCAGAGACCACATGGCCAGTCATGGGCTGTATTTGCATGGTTTGCGGGTCCCGATGCATATGCATCAAACAGACCCCGCATCTGGGGTGCGCCGCCACGACTTGTTGTGCGCCCGGCTGTCGCAGAGCCCAAATGTCATTGACGATGTCAACTCCCCAGTCAAGGCAGGCCTGCATCACTTGTGGTTTGTAGGTATCGACTGAAATGGGGACTTTCCAACGGACCACCTCACGCAGCAAAGGCTCAAGCCGAATCAACTCTTCAGCCAGCGGCAAAACCTGAGCGCCAGGCCGTGTGGATTCCGCTCCAATGTCCAAAATAGCGGCACCCTCATGCAACAGTTGCTCTGCGTGGCGCAAGGCTTGAGGGGTCGAGGCATGCAAACCACCGTCAGAGAAAGAGTCTGGCGTGACATTCACAATGCCCATGACCAAAGGCTCTCGCAGATCCAAGTCAAACCGCGAGGTTTGCCAGGTTTTGAGCAATGGCGCGGGATTGAGTGTGGGTGACATCAGAGTTCTTCCATGAAAAACGGGGCCAAAGGCCCCGCTTTTGCGAACACCGGACTCGGTGAATCAAGCCGCCGTGGTGGCAGGTTCAGTCTGAACGACTGGGGCACCACCGCCGCTGTTGCCACCCGAAGGGGGCGTGCGAGGTGTCCAATCTTTGGGGGGCAGCGGATCACGACCCGCCATGATGTCGGCGATCTGATCCTTGTCGATGGTTTCCCATTCAAGCAAAGCTTTGGCCATGCCATGCATTTGAGCGCTGTGCTCCTCAATCAAGCGGCGGGCCAAGTTGTATTGCTCATCGATGATGCGGCGTACCTCCACGTCTACCTTTTGCATGGTGGATTCGCTCATGTTGGTGGTCTTGGTGACGGATCGACCCAAAAACACTTCGCCCTCATTTTCGGCATAGACCATCGGACCCAGCGCGTCGGTCATGCCGTAGCGCATCACCATATCACGGGCAATCGAGGTGGCACGCTCAAAGTCATTGCTGGCACCCGTCGTCATCTGGTTCATGAACACCTCTTCGGCAATTCTTCCACCAAACAACATGCTGATCTGGTTGAGCATGAATTCTTTGTCGTAACTGTAGCGGTCCTTTTCGGGCAAGCTCATGGTCACACCCAAAGCACGACCACGGGGAATGATCGTGACCTTGTGCACGGGATCGCACTTGGGCAACAAGTTGCCAATCAGAGCATGACCCGCTTCGTGGTAAGCCGTGTTGCGGCGCTCTTCCTCAGGCATGACCATGGTTTTACGCTCAGGGCCCATCAGGATCTTGTCCTTGGCCTTTTCAAAGTCGACCATCTCCACCACACGGGCGTTGCGGCGAGCTGCCATCAAGGCTGCCTCGTTGCACAAGTTGGCCAAATCGGCTCCGCTCATGCCAGGCGTGCCACGGGCGATCACAGCCGCATTGACGTCTTGGCCAATCGGCACCTTGCGCATGTGCACATTCAAGATTTGCTCACGGCCACGGATGTCAGGCAAAGTCACATAGACCTGACGGTCAAAACGACCGGGGCGCAACAAGGCGGCATCGAGAATATCGGGACGATTGGTGGCAGCCACCACGATCACACCCAGATTGGTCTCGAAACCGTCCATCTCGACCAGCATCTGGTTGAGGGTTTGCTCGCGCTCATCGTTGCCGCCGCCCAAGCCAGCGCCACGTTGGCGACCGACCGCGTCGATTTCGTCAATGAAGATGATGCAAGGCGCGTTTTTCTTGGCGTTTTCAAACATGTCGCGAACACGGGAAGCACCCACGCCCACAAACATTTCGACGAAATCAGAACCCGAGATGCTGAAAAACGGAACCTTGGCTTCGCCAGCGATGCCCTTGGCCAGCAGAGTCTTACCCGTGCCAGGAGGGCCAACCAGCAACAAGCCGCGTGGAATGCGGCCACCTAATTTTTGGAAACGTTGGGGGTCTTTCAAGAAGTCCACCACCTCTTTGACCTCTTCTTTGGCCTCATCACAGCCAGCCACATCGGCAAAAGTGGTGTTGTTGTTGTTCTCGTCCATCATGCGCGCTTTGGATTTTCCAAAACTGAAAGCGCCGCCTTTGCCACCACCTTGCATCTGGCGCATGAAATAGACCCATACACCAATCAAAAGCAACATGGGGCCCCAACTGACCAAGAGGGTCATGAGCAAGGAACCTTCTTCGCGTGGTTTCACGTCGAACTTGACGCCACTGCTGATCAGATCACCGACCAAACCCCTGTCGAGGTAGGTGGCAGTGGTTTTGATGCGACGCTCATCCAAGGTGATGGCAATGATTTCTGTACCACCAGGACTCTCAGAAATCGTGGCACTTTTGATGCGGTTGCTTCGAACCTCTTCCAGGAAATCCGAGTAACCGATAGCGTTCGCGCTGGCCACACCACGGTTATCAAACTGCTTGAACAAGGTGAAAAGCACCATGGCGATCACCATCCAAACGGCAATTTTGGAAAACCAAGGGTTGTTCAAGAGCGGCTCCAATCGAAAAAAATAACTGTATTCATTTTAGGCCCGATAAGGGCCGTTACAAGCACTGTTTGCTGTTTTAGCCCTCACAAAGGCAGGACTTAAGCCCTTAAATTGAGTCCACCAGGCCGATTCCGACCAAAAAAGTCTCCGAAGACTTGTCCCGGGATGATTTGGGCTTGATCGGTTTGACCACCTTGAAGGTCTCCTTGAACATCTTGACAATCTGGCTGTAGCCGCTGCCGTGAAAGACCTTGACCACCAAAGCCCCCTGCGGCTTCATGTGGTTTTGCGCGAATTCCACGGCCAATTCGATCAAATGCTGGACCCGCGCCGCATCTGACGATTCGATGCCCGACAAATTAGGGGCCATGTCGGACACCACCACATCGGCCTGCCGCCCCTGCAGGGCAGTCTCCAACAGCGCGGCCACCTCGTTTTCACGAAAATCCCCCTGAATGAACTGCACCCCCTCCACCGGTTCCATGGGCAAAATGTCCAGCGCGATGATGCTGCCATTGAGCTCGCCCACGGCCGCACCATCGGGTGACAAGCGGCGGCGAAGGTACTGACTCCAAGCACCGGGGGCAGAGCCCAGGTCCACCACCAAGTGGCCGGGCCGGATCAGGCCCAAGGTCTCGTCGATTTCCTTGAGTTTGTAAGCTGCCCGCGCCCGGTAACCCTCTTTCAGGGCCAGTTTCACGTAGGTGTCATTGACATGGTCGTTCAACCAAGCCTTGTTGACTTTTTTACTTTTGGTTTTGACTTTCATTCTTTCGCGTCCTTGCGGGGATAATACGGGTATGCCCCAAATACAACTCACACCTGCCGAGCGCAAAGTTTTTCGCGCCGATGCCCACCACCTCGATCCAGTCGTCATGATTGGCGGCGATGGCCTGACACCTGCCGTCATCAAGGAAACCGAAGCGGCCCTGAACGCTCACGGGCTGATCAAGATCCGCGTGCTTGGCGATGACCGCGCTGCACGCGAAGCCATGTTTGCTCAATTGGCTGATCAACTCAACGCAGCACCTATCCAACACATTGGCAAACTGTTGATTCTTTGGCGCCCTCAACCCGAGAAAACCAAAGAGATTGACGAAGACCGCAAAGCCGGTCCTCGTGACTTCAAGATCCTCAAATACAGCTCACGCGGCGGCCAGCGCCCTGAAGTCAAAACCGTTCGTGTGCTGGGCAACCAGCGACTGGCCGCAGGCGGCCAAATCAAGCGGGCCAAGCCCAAGCAAAAATCGGTCAAAAAAGGCCGCCACGACTGAATTTCGAACTGCCCACATCGGGCTGACACCATCCACCAAGGCCGCCGAACAGCGGCCTTTGTTTCGGCTCAAACGTAGGACACGCCCACGATCTCGTAACGGCGCACACCGCCCGGCGCCTGAACTTCGGCCACATCACCCATTTCCTTGCCGATCAAGGCGCGGGCAATCGGGCTGCTGATGTTGATCAAGCCCAGCTTCAAGTCGGCCTCGTCCTCACCCACGATCTGGTAAGTCACCGCTTCGCCTGTGCTTTCGTCTTCCAGCTCAACAGTGGTGCCAAACACCACACGGCCTCCCGCATCCACAGACGCCGGGTCGATGATCTGCGAAGCCGAGAGCTTGCCTTCTATTTCCTGGATGCGACCTTCAACAAAGCCTTGGCGGTCTTTGGCCGCATCGTATTCGGCGTTCTCACTCAAGTCGCCTTGGGCACGCGCTTCGGCAATGGCCTGGATCACGCCGGGGCGGTCCACCGTTTTAAGGCGATGCAGCTCGTCCTTGAGTTTTTCAGCACCACGCTTGGTGATCGGGATGGTTGACATGTTGGGTTCTCCAAAAGCAAACCGCCGAGTTTTGGAACTCGGCGGTCATTGACAACATTATGCCTTGCACCCAGTCAGGGGTGCAGGGATACTGGCATGGGTTCAGGCCGCCAGTTGTGCGTGCATTTCCTGGATGGAAATCACGTCCAGCTGGTCCATGTACTTCATGCCCTCCACAGCCGCTTCCGCGCCTGCGATGGTTGTGAAGGTGGTCACCCGGTTGAGCAAGGCCGAGGTGCGGATGTGACGCGAGTCGGCGATCGCATTGCGGCGCTCTTCGACCGTGTTGATGACCAGCACCACTTCGTTGTTTTTGATCATGTCCACGATGTGCGGGCGGCCTTCGGTCACTTTGTTCACCGTGGCACAGGCCACGCCCGCCGCCTGAATGGCAGCGGCTGTGCCCTTGGTCGCCACCAACTCAAAGCCTTGGGTCACCAACTGGCGTGCCACTTCGATGGCACGCGCCTTATCGTTGTTTTTCACTGAAATGAAGACCTTGCCCGATGGCGTGCCGTCGGTTTTCGTGGGGCGTGGTAACTTGGTGCCTGCACCCATTTGGCTCTTCACAAAGGCTTCGCCAAAGGTTTTGCCCACGCCCATGACTTCGCCTGTGGATTTCATCTCGGGTCCGAGGATGGTGTCCACGCCGGGGAACTTCACGAAAGGGAACACCGCTTCCTTCACGCTGAAATAAGGTGGCGTGACTTCATGAGTGATGCCTTGTGATGCCAAGGTTTGGCCAGCCATGCAGCGTGCAGCGACCTTTGCCAGCTGGATGCCTGTGGCTTTGGAGACATAAGGCACGGTGCGTGACGCGCGGGGGTTGACTTCCAGCACGTAGATCACGTCTTGGCCGTTCACATGCTGGATGGCAAACTGCACGTTCATCAAACCCACCACGTTCAAGGCCCCAGCCATTGCAGCCGATTGGCGCTTGAGCTCGTCCACCGTGGTAGACGACAACGAGTAAGGTGGCAAGGAACATGCCGAATCACCGCTGTGCACACCGGCTTGTTCGATGTGCTCCATCACGCCGCCGATGAAGGTCTTGCCTTCGGGGTCACGCAAACAATCCACATCGCATTCGATGGCGTCGTTCAGGAAGCGGTCCAGCAGCACGGGTGAATCGTGCGACACCTTGACCGCTTCGCGCATATAACGCTCGAGGTCACGCTGCTCGTGCACGATTTCCATGGCGCGGCCACCCAGCACGTAGCTGGGACGTACCACCAAGGGGTAACCCAAGGCGGCGGCTCTTTCCAAAGCCTCGGCTTCGGTGCGGGCAGTGGCGTTGGGCGGCTGGCGCAGACCCAGGTCTTGCAGCAATTTCTGGAAACGCTCACGGTCTTCGGCCGCGTCGATCATGTCGGGGCTGGTGCCGATGATGGGCACGCCAGCGGCTTCCAGGTCAAGCGCCAACTTCAAAGGCGTTTGGCCACCGTATTGAACGATGACACCTGTGGGCTTCTCTTTGTCCACGATTTCGAGCACGTCTTCCAAAGTGACCGGCTCAAAGTACAAGCGGTCCGAGGTGTCGTAATCGGTCGACACGGTCTCTGGGTTGCAATTGACCATGATGGTTTCATAACCGTCTTCGCGCATGGCCAAGGCGGCGTGCACGCAGCAGTAGTCAAACTCGATACCCTGTCCAATCCGATTAGGACCGCCACCCAGTACCATGATTTTCTTGTTGGTGGTGGGTTCCGCTTCGCACTCACCCTCTCCGTGACCTTCGTAGCAGGAGTACATGTAGGCGGTGTCGGTCGAGAACTCGGCCGCGCAGGTGTCCACGCGCTTGTAAACGGGGCGGATGTTCAGCGCGTGACGGCGCGCGCGCACCACATGCTCGGTGGTCTTGAGCAACTTGGCCAAGCGGCGGTCCGAGAAGCCCTTCTTCTTGAGCGCACGCAGCTCATCAGCCGTGATGGCTTCGAGCGTGGTGGTTTCCAGTTCCAGTTCGATCTTGACGATCTCTTCGATCTGCACCAGGAACCAAGGGTCGATTTTGGTCAAGGCAAACACCTCGTCCACGCTCAGGCCCATGGCGAAAGCATCGCCCACGAACCAGATGCGTTCGGGGCCGGGCTCTCCCAGTTCCTTCTCGAGCACTTCGCGGTCTTGGGTCTTCTCGTTCATGCCATCCACGCCAACTTCCAGACCGCGCAGGGCTTTCTGGAAGGACTCCTGGAAGGTGCGCCCCATGGCCATCACCTCGCCCACCGATTTCATTTGGGTGGTCAAGCGGCTGTCGGCGGTAGGGAATTTCTCAAAGGCAAAACGAGGGATCTTGGTGACCACGTAGTCGATCGATGGCTCAAACGACGCAGGCGTGGCACCGCCCGTGATGTCGTTGCGCAACTCATCGAGGGTGTAACCCACGGCCAGCTTGGCCGCCACTTTGGCAATTGGGAAACCCGTGGCTTTGGAAGCCAAGGCCGAGGAGCGCGACACGCGGGGGTTCATCTCGATCACGACCATGCGGCCATCTTTCGGGTTGATCGAGAACTGCACGTTCGAGCCGCCCGTGTCCACACCGATTTCGCGCAAAACGGCCAAAGAGGCGTTGCGCAAAATCTGGTATTCCTTGTCGGTCAGCGTCTGGGCTGGGGCCACGGTGATCGAGTCACCCGTGTGCACGCCCATCGGGTCCAGGTTTTCGATCGAGCACACGATGATGCAGTTGTCCGCCTTGTCGCGAACCACTTCCATCTCGTACTCTTTCCAGCCGAGCAAGGACTCTTCAATCAACAACTCGGTGGTGGGCGAAGCCTCCAAACCGCGCTTGCAAATGGTCTCGAACTCTTCCGGGTTGTAGGCAATGCCGCCGCCCGTACCGCCCAAGGTGAAGCTGGGGCGAATGACGGTGGGGAAACCCAGGGTCTTTTGCACATCCCAAGCTTCCTCCATGCTGTGGGCGATGCCGGAGCGCGCGGAACCCAGACCGATTTTGGTCATGGCGTCCTTGAACTTCAAACGGTCTTCGGCTTTGTCGATGGCTTCGGGTGTCGCGCCAATCAGCTCGACTTTGTATTTCTCGAGCACGCCGTGGTGCCACAAGTCCAAAGCGCAGTTGAGGGCAGTCTGGCCACCCATGGTGGGCAAGATGGCATCGGGGCGCTCTTTGGCGATGATCTTCTCGACGGTTTGCCAAGTGATAGGCTCGATGTAGGTCACGTCGGCCGTGGCCGGGTCGGTCATGATCGTGGCAGGGTTGCTGTTGATCAGGATGACTTTGTAGCCCTCCTCGCGCAAGGCCTTGCAGGCCTGCACGCCGGAGTAATCGAACTCACAAGCCTGACCAATGATGATCGGGCCGGCGCCAATGATGAGGATGCTTTTGAGGTCGGTGCGCTTTGGCATGTTATTTCGCCTCCATCAGGTGGATGAAGCGGTCAAAGAGGTAAGCAATGTCGTGTGGGCCGGGCG